>JABMQA010000351.1 GCA_013203545.1 Bacteroidota bacterium | reverse complement strand
ATGCCCGATTTTTGTTGCTGAATTGCTGCAAATTATTCAAGAAAAAATATGAGCCAAGCAATGATAGAACCGAAAGGATTATTGCAACTGCTATATATATTCGTCGATATTTTAATAAAACGACAGGTTTTTCTACCCAATCTAACAATTTATAATAATCACTTTTTTTATTTTGAAAGTGCATGCCTGAGGCCTGAAAATCTTGCCTCCAATCCAATTTATGTGATAATTCTTTTATGGCTTTTTGCCTATCAAGTATTTCACCATTAGTTGCGGGTTCAGATAGCCATTCAGACAGAAGTAGCATACCTGACTCAGTAGTTGTTCTGTTAACTAATTGAAAAATGGAATGTTCTCCAAAAATATCCAAGTCAGAGGTGTAAGGATGATTTTGATTAATAAATGTATGTCCAGTATCAAATTTTTCCAGATTACATTCTCCTCTTAAAATTTCGGATTCATTTATTCCTTTCAGAAATGCTGTATGTTTTTTAAGAGATGCTATTTTGTTATGATGTTTAATTACAAAAGCAAAAGATAATATTGAAAGAGGGAAAACAATCAAAATGGGAGTTAATAAATTGAAATTAAATAAGGTTATAAGAATGATACTTGAAATGACAAAAATAAGTAACCTTAGAAATGAAATACGATTTAATACCTTACTTAGCTTAAATAATTTGGCATCATACTTTTTTATATATTCTCTATAAATTTTCATTAATTATTTTTCAATTATCTATAATATGACAGCTAATCTTCAATATGGCATATAACGGTTCGCCAATAAGAGTAGGCTGGGTTTTCGAAGCCTATTCTCTATCGAGCCGTTACTATGTTTGTTACTTGTATTCATTTACAAATTTAGCACTTTCGCCCAGCTTACTTTTATTGGCTGTGTGTGCCCTGCATGAGCATACAGTGCACCCACTCGAAAGCTTGAGAAAAATCTCAAAAATACAAATAAATTTTTCAAAAGCCGAAGAAAGGGGCATAAAATTTCCGGAGGGTGCAAGTCCCTTACAGGCGGGTTAACATCCCGAACTGTTAGTAAGTCGCAAGGTGGTTTTCCGCGAGGAATACACTGAAGGAAGCGAGACTACAAAATCCGGTACTGACGGACAGGAACGGCATATGAGGTTCCGCTTTTAGCGGGATAGATGCCGCAGCGATTGGATAAAGGAAAATGCTCTTACCGGGGGAGGTCTCTTTAACCACGGGATGGAATAAGAGAAGTCAGCAGAAGTCATAGTACTGATAGGCAAACGAGCCGTATAGAAGAATGCGGAAGTCTCATCCGCCAGCTGGCGGAAAGGACTGAACTTTAAATCGTTGTCAATTTCGTATGGAGGTCCAAATAGCATAGTTTGCCAGCCAACGAAAAGCACAACAGGGAAATGAAACGATGAAAACGGAAATCGAATGGAACTGATCGAAAGGATCCTTGCACCTGCAAACCTAACAGCGGCGAGCAGGGAGGTAATCCGCAACAAAGGAGCAGGCGGTGTTGATGGCATGAGTGTAGCAGACTTGAAAAAGTATCTCGATGAAAATCGTTGTGAACTGGAAAAGACCATACGCAATTGCCATTACCAGCCACAACCCATCCGGGGAAAAGAAATCCCCAAGGGAAAGGACAAGAAGCGATTGTTGGGTATTCCAACAGTAATCGACCGAATGCTCCAACAAGCAGTTTTATGAGTGGTTATGTCGCAGTATGAGTACATGTTTTCCACGTACAGCTATGGATTTCGTCCCCGACGAAACTGTCACCAGGCAATAAGCAAATCGCTGGACTACATCAACTCAGGGTATCAACATATCGTCGAGATCGACTTAAAAGGGTTTTTTGACAATGTTGATCATGTTTTATTGCTGCAATTACTTTATCGCAAGATAAAGTGCAAAGCCACGATGTGTCTTATCCGGCGATGGTTACGCGCACCGTTAGAGCGTAAGGGTAAACTTGAGAAACGCCGCATAGGCGTTCCACAGGGAAGCCCGATAAGTCCGCTTCTGTCCAATATCATCCTGCACGGGCTAGATGTTGAGATGGAACGAATGGGATTGCGTTTTGTGCGTTATGCTGATGATTTAAGTATATACTGCAAAACAAAAACGGAAGCACGCAAAGCCGGGAATACGATCTATCTTTTTCTGCGCGACAAGCTGAAATTACCCATAAACCGAGAAAAGAGTGGGATACGCCGACCAGTAACCTTTCAAATATTAGGTTACGGATTTGTTCCCACGTATCGCAAAGGTGAAAAGGGTAAATATCAACTTGTGGTAACCGGAAAAAAATGGAAACTGTTCAAGGCAAAACTAAAGGAGGTAACCCGCAAAACCACACCGATGAGTTTCGACCAACGCATGAACGAACTACTATCCTTCCAACGTGGGTGGATCAATTACTTTAAGTTTGCCTCCATGCAACAAAAACTCATCGAGTTAGATGGTTGGCTGCGCAACCGGGTTCGTTACTGTTTATGGCACCACTGGAAGAAACCCGAGCGCAAGCGTAAAAACTTAATTCGCTTAGGGGTGAAACCCGGCCAGGCCTATGCCTGGAGCAGAACCAGATTGGGAGGCTGGGCCGTTGCCCAAAGCCCCATACTTGGTACAACCATAACTTTAGCCCGGTTAAAGCAGCGAGGTTATATCTCACTTTTGGACACCTATCAGAAGGTTTCACCGCGTTCCAATAACTATGCGTTATTCCCCATGATTTAAAGAACCGTCCCGCTAGGAGCGGGATGGTGTGAGAGGCGCACCAGTGGGCTTAAGTGCTCACTGGCCGTCTACTCGATTGGCGTTTCGTTGTTTTCTATTTTGTCGTTTCGCTTTTCATTTTTTCGTTGTGTGCTGCCCCTTTTTGCCGTTTTTTCTTTAGTCATTTTCTTCGTAGTAATATGAGTAGTCAATTCCTTTCATAAACATTTCGCGGTCGTTTATTTTGGTGGTGGCCGCATTATTCAAAAGAGTTTTTAGAACACTATTTTTTGTTGGACTTAGCATCATTGCATTCATGTAATCACGCTTACTTATTTTACTCCAATCCACGCATTTTTTGAGGCGTTTTTTCAATATCAAATCCAACCATATTCGGGCGCTTCTGCCGTTGCCTTCCATAAAAGGGTGTGCAATGTTCATTTCTACATATTTGTTTACGATTTCGTCAAATGTAGTTTCGGGCAT
>JABMQA010000350.1 GCA_013203545.1 Bacteroidota bacterium | reverse complement strand
TATACTGAACGGATTAAAAACTAGCCCAGAGTTGATATGAAGTATTTTAAATACCGAAAGGCCGATGAGAGAAAAAATAAAGAAAATATTTAAATCGGTATTCATCCTGTTAGTTGTTTCTATTATAGTTGCTTTATTTGTATTCAGGGATGCGCTCACTGATTATGCTTCAAAAGGACTACAAAATCAGATCACTCCGATCAGTAAGATGATTTTTGCCGACTCTATAACTCAAATGTTTGATTATTCAGGCAATGGCAAACATTTCAACTATACATTGCTCGAATTTGGCGCTAAAAATTGTGTGAGTTGCAGGAAAATGGAAAAAGTTCTTGAAGAAATCAGGAACACCCAAAGCAGTAAAATAAACGTGGTATTTTATAATATGACGCTGACACAAGGTTTGCAATGGGGAAAGTATTTCGGCGTAGTGATGATCCCTACTCAAATAATCCTTGACAGAAAAGGTAATGAAGTTTTCAGGAATACCGGTTATATTCCGGCAGATGAACTTTTATTGCATCTCGAAAAATAAAAAGAAAATAAACATCATTAATGACATCAATTATGAAAGCACTATCCATTTTTTTTGCCCTTTTTATCTCACCCTTTACCTATTGTCAAAATAATTTTGATTCAGATCAGACCATCCCTGAATGTCAGATAAAAACACTGGACGGCACCCCTTTTAATACATCTGAAATCGGAAATGGCCAGAATCCATTTATAATTTGTTTCTGGCAAAGTTGCTGCAATTCCAATTTGAAGTTTATGGAATCATTCAATGATATTTACGAAGAATTGGTGGAAGATACTGGGGTAAAGGTTTTTGCCATTTCCGTTGATGACAGCAGATCAGCTGATAAAATTAAACCCCTTGTAAACGGAAAAGGGTGGGAATTTGATTTCCTTCTGGATCCTAACAGCGATTTTAAGCGGATAATGAATGTGAACCTTACACCACATTGCATGATTTATGATGGTAAGAAAAATCTGGTATGGCAAAAAATGGGATTTGTTGAAGGAGATGTATATGAGATTCAGGATGTTCTCGAACAATCCAATTTAGAAAAGTAATAAATAACCTCCACTCCTAAAAAAATGTGCGATTTTCATGGTCGTTTGTAATTAATGACGTATGTTTGCGTCATTAAACATTAATTTATTATGACCAATAATAAGAAAGATGAATTTATTGAAAAGGAACAAAGAATAGCACATTATGGAAAGATCCTTTCACATCCTGCCCGGATTGCCATTGTCAAACTCATTGCTGAGAAAAAGGAGATTAAAACCGGGGATATATCTCAGTACCTCCCCATCAGTAGAACAACCACCTCCCAGCACTTGAAATTTCTTAAAGAGAACGGACTTATTAAAGGAACAATTGACGGGCTTAAAATCCACTATTGCCTTGATATGGAAGTGATAGCTGAAATGCAAAAAGCCTTAAATACTTTCTTTACTGAAGCAATAATCACTTTTATATGCGAATGTTAAAATATATCAAATAACAAATCATTAATAAATTCAGACTATGAAAAAAATTAGCGTATTCCTATTCACCGTAGTATTAATGCTCCTTCAAACGGGCACGTATGCCCAGTTGCAAGAAGAATTGAATCAGGCAAAAGACAAAAACCAGGCTGTATTTTTGGTAGTGACCGAAGACGGTGATGCAAATCGTGACAAAGCCTTGAATATGGCCAATCAGGCCAAAGAAAAGGTTGCGAACGCTGTAGTTGTAGAGCTAAATCGTTCGAACACCTCAAACAGCTCACTGGTAAAACAATTTGGCGTAAGTACTGCACCTGTACCGCTTCTCCTGGTACTTGCTGAAAACGGCATGCTTGCCGGAGGATTTTTATTTGCACAGGCTTCAGCTGATTTACTTGTTAAAACAGTCCCTTCACCAAAAAAGGCGGTGGTTATGGAAACCCTGCGTTCAGGAAAAACTGCTTTCCTTGTCGTAAGCAGCAAATCGATGACTGGAAAAAGCGACATTGTTAACACCTGCAAGCAGGCTTGCATTGAAATGGAGCAAAATGCAAAAATTATCCAGATCGACCTTGATGATCCAAAAGAGAAAGACTTTCTGGCTTCCTTAAAATTTAATAACAATATCTCAAAACCTCAGACTTTTGTCATCAACAGCAAAGGGCAGGTTACTGGTAAATATACGGGCGAGGTGAATTCCCAAATTCTGGTTGCAACTGCGAAAAAAGTTGTTAAGAGTGGCGGCTGCTGCCCGGGCGGTAGTTCGAAGGGATGTAAATAACAATATCAAAGGTACATTATGAATCTCTTCAACTTAGTCTGGCTGGAGCTTGGGCAACGCAAGTCACAGCTTCTATCAGGGATGCTTGCTATTGTTTTAGGTATCAGTGTTATTGTTGCCATCAGGTCAGTATCTATAGTATCTGAAACCGCAGTAGCCATTAATCTGGACAACCTGGGTGCAAATATTCTGGTGTTGCCACAAGGAGCCTCAATTGATAATTATTATTCTGCCGACATCGATTCCCCAACGATACCAGAGGAATATGTTACAAGAATTGTTAATTCAACCATCCCGGGTGTGGATAACCTCATGCCGAGACTTTCTCGGCGGGTCGAAATATATGGAACAAACCTGGTGCTTTCCGGTATCTTGCCTAAAAATGAGCTGGCATCTAAACCCCTCTGGCAATCTTCAGGGCTTTTTGGTGCTGAACTTGAGGCTGCATGTGGCGACAACCCTATCAATGAATCTCATGGATATGAAGATGAAAAACTACAGCGCAAAGCCATCGATTCTCTTAAACTAACTGATTGTTTGCTAGGTGCATCAGCTGCCAGGCGATTGAAAGTTAATGAGGGCGATGTTTTGACAATTAATGATTTTGAGCTTCAGGTAGCTAAGGTGCTCTCCGAAACCGGAACGGTGGACGATGACCGAGTATTCGTTCATCTTCACAAGGCACAACAGGTGCTTGGCATCCCCGACCAGGTTAGCGCTATAGAAATAATGGGCTGTTGTAATGCCATTTCAGATGGTTTGCTAGGAAAATTAAGAAATATATTACCTGATACCCGGATTACAACAATTGGCCAGATTGTTTCAACACAGGTAAAAACCAATCAATTGATGAGCAGAATTTCGATTGTCATGCTCATCATAATTATTATCATCGGTGGAATTTCCATTGGAAATTATATGTGGGCGAATGTAAATGAGCGAAAAAAGGAGATAGGTATTATGCGTATGATTGGTTTTCCCCGCACAGCAATATACAGGACTTTGATTTATAAGGCGATTATTCTGGGTATTTCTGGAGGGGTGCTTGGCTTTGTGGCAGGGATAACCATTGCGTGGTTTATCGGGCCCCTTATTGCAGGAGTTAATATCAATCCCATTCCGGAACTTCTGGGCTGGGCAGTTTTCATTTCTGTGCTGATCAGCATTGTCGGCTCTCTTTTCCCGGCCCATCTTGCATCCAAGTTCGAACCTTTTTCAAATATGCAGGACACATGAGAACTATAATTTCAACCGATAAGCTTTCAAAAATATATCAGCATAGAGATGGTATTGTCAATGCGCTGCAAGATATTTCGCTGTCAATTAATCAAGGTGATTTTGTTACCATTACCGGGCCGTCAGGATCAGGTAAATCTACGCTGTTAATGGCACTTTGCGGTTTGATAAAACCCAGCGGTGGTACGATCTGTTTTTTTGATAAAGATCTTACCAGGGCCAGCGACCAGGAGTTGTCCCGATTCAGGCAGGACCATGTGGGATTTATCATGCAAAATTTTTCATTGATACCCTACATGACGGCCCTTCAAAATACCATGTTCCCATTGATTTTGAATGGATATGAGAAGCAGGATCAAATTAACAGGGCTATTTCGGCACTGAAAGTTGTTGGGCTCAACAACAGGTTAAATCATTTCCCACGTGAACTTTCGGCCGGCCAGCAGCAGCGGGTGGCTATTGCCAGGGCAATGGTAAATAAACCATCACTGATTTTTGCAGATGAACCTACCGGAAATCTCGATCCGGCGTTGGCATTCGACATCCTTAACATTCTTAAATCGATCAATCAAGTCGAAGCTATTACGATAATTATTGTCACACACAGTATGGATGCTGCTGAGTACGGGAATGTTAAAATTAGATTGAATGACGGTACTGTCGTCAATATCGAATCGGTATTATAATGAACCATTTCAGTATAATTTTGTACCTTGTGAATTCATAAAAAATTCCAAAAATTATTAGAAAGTCATTCAAATAAACAATGATCTCTTTTACGAACCCTTATGTTTTTTGAACATCACTGAGAAACCCGTTTCAATATAACCATTATCCCATAATTCTATTGATAATAAAAAACTCAGTCTCTACCGATTGGTAAAGACTGAGTAAACTCAAAGGGTTCCTATTAATATTTTACCCTCATAGCGTAAATTGGTACAAATTAAATCTGAATTATTTAAACAAATAATCAAATTTTCATCATATTTCTGGACATCATTTTTTTATTTACCATCAAACGGTAAATGTACATACCTCCTTTGGCTTTGTTACCGTGCTCATTTGTCCCATCCCAAACTACCGTATGATTTCCCATGCCATATTGCTGATTGCTGATCAAAGTCTTCACATGTTGCCCATTCAAATTATATACTTCGAGTGTAACTTTTGAAGCATTCAATATGGAGAATTCGATTGAAGTTTCGGAATAAAATGGATTTGGAAAGTTCTGTTTAACTTCAAATCTATCATGTGTACTGCCTGATTCAAAAATAGCTCCGGAATGGGGGTCATCTGTATGACAAGACACACAATCTAATTTTGCGGCAACGTTATTTTGTGTTCCACCAGATCCATGACATGCCAAACAACTTGCAATTGATTCTGGTGGCACATAAGTTCCTGTAAATGTTCCTGCAAAATGCTCATTCAATAACTCAACTGCTTTGGCAGCAACATCACCGGCAAGGCGAGCACATCTTTCCTTTCGTTCGTTTGCCCCAACTCCAAATGCTGCATCATTGCACCACTTTGTAACAGACACATGACATAAGGGTGATCCGCAATCGCTTTGTGGTAACTCCATATCAAAATCATTATGATTGAACAAATGACTTGTTGCGTATGTATTGCTAATTGTTGAAGGGAATTGAGCCTGTGTATACCATCCATTTAGCTCATGTATCAGTTGATCGGAATCCGCTTTTTCACATACCAATGAAATTGCAGCAGCAGCACCGTTTAAAGCACCACATAGTGTCCCCCATCCTACACTTCCTCCATGACCAAAAACCATCATCTTAGTTGGGAAATCTGTATAAGGATCACCAAGTGATTCGTGTAATTTTGTGATTATTGCATGGAATGCACCCGCACTACAGGCAAACCCTCCCCAAAAACTATCATGTGCCAAAATTCTTACTTCTTCCGCATCCAATGTGGCATAAGGCCAGGGCCATTCAGTTCGGTCAATCACTTCCGCCTCAGCTTTTTTGCTGGCTAATAACCCAGCACCCAATCCCACACCCGTTACACCGGCAAATAGGATCGCTGATTTTTTCACAAAGTCGCTACGCGTAATTTTTTCTTTCATAATTCAATTTTTAAGATTAACAAAAATGTTACTATCAATAAAAAGTATTTAAGTCTACATTTATAATTTATTTCACGTATTTATGTTAACCGTACCTATTGTGCTTTTGAAATACAACATAAGAATAATTTAGAAAATTAATTTGGTTATTGTTCGTAGTTAGCAAAACTACGAACAGTTAATTTAGAAACATTGTTTTTTTGCAGATTTATTAAAAAATGCTACTAATTTGGAATGGATAAAAATTAAAATTTATTGGTAAATTCCAAATTCACCCACTACCATAACAACATATTGACTTATGCAAAAAAAAACTACCGAATTCAGTCACACCATAATTCTAAAAGTACAAACAAATAGGCCTTAAATCATGTTAATTATTCTCTGAATGTTCATGCACTTTATGAACAGCAAGAATGTCCATTCAATTGTACAGGCGGGCATTTCACAGATCCGTAGGAACAAAACACACAGCAATCGCCCTGTTTTGGTTTCAGGAGTTTATGGCATTTTTCACACGTATAAAAAAACTGGCAGGAGTCCTCCGGCATGACCTCTTGTTTTTTAAAGCCACAGTCAGGGCAGGTGATGATCGAATTTAAAATTATACCCATTTTTCTTATAAATTTAGTTCCTAATTAACTTGATCGTCTTAACCAACGTCCTAATTTAATCAATATTCTGGCTGATCAAAATTTCAGAATTAATGGATGAAGGGCAAAACGTTTTCCTATACCTCAGTGAAAATACATAAATTTACCCATTGAATTGAGTCAATCAAAATATGAGAAAAATGATAAGATTTTACATTACATTCATGATACTAATCTCAGTATTGAGTGTCTTCCCTCAAAGCAAATACATAAAACAGGCAGAGAAATCCATTGAAAAAGGGAAATATGAGGAAGCAAAAGGCCTGATTGAAAACGCTTTTAAGAGTCCGGAAACATCGACCAACGGAAAAGCGTGGTTTGTGAAAGGACAGGTATATTATTTCCTGGCAAATGAATCAAGTTACCCTGACAATTTAGTGAACACCTCCTATGAGTCCTTTTCAAAAGCGATGGAACTGGGTTATGGTAAGTCTGAAGTAGCTCATTACCTCGAATATTTCGGAAGCATCACTTACAATAAAGGGGTAAAATTATATGAAAAAGGATCTTACGGAAAGGCCATGGAGCAATTCTACAGGTCATATTTGTACAATCAGGAAGCCGGCAAGGCCGATCTTCAGTCATTAGATTATGCAGCCATGTGCGCCACCCTGGCCGATGACCAAAAAAATGCCGCTAAGTTCTATGCCATGCTGTATGATTTAAATTATGAGTCTGAAGACCTGTACAGTAAGGGGCCACCTGCAGTTGCAAAAGCAGGTAACAGGCAGAAAGCGTTGGATATGATTAAAAGTGGCAGAACTAAATACCCTGATTCCTACACGGTACTTATTGGAGAAATAAATGTTTACCTGGCTTTGGGAGAACCGGAACATCTCATTCCACTGATGAGAAAAGCCATCGAAAAGGATCCTGAAAATTACTCGCTTTATTTTGCTCTGGGTACTATTTTTCAGGATATGGACGGCTACCTGTATGAAGCGGAGAATGCCTATAAAAAAGCCATAGAAATAAAACCGGAGTCTTTTGATCCCTATTATAACCTGGGAGTGCTGTATGTAAATACAGTAGCCAAAATGCAAGAAGAGGCCAATGATTTGCCATTGTCGGAGCAGGACCGCTATGATGAGTTGACCAGGCAGGCAAATAAAAATATGGAGTTTGCCCTCCCTTACCTCGAAAAGGCATTTCAGATAGATCAGAGTGACCAGGCCCTTAATAATGCGTTGAAGGAAATTTATGTAAGGTTAAAAATCCAGGACAAACTAAAAGTATTTAATGAAGGTAAACTCCTTTCCTATCTGTTGAAAGAACCCATAAACAGCAGTCCTGAAATTTTCATTACCTCACCATCCATTTCAAGGGGATTCAAAATTCTTGATCCCTACAAATCATCAGAGCCTTCAATTACCATTGCCGGCCAGGCTGTTGATAAAGATGGCATAAATTATATCACCATTAACGGGCAATCTGTTCCTTTTGATAAGGATGGTTACTTTTCTGAATCCGTAAACCTTAAGGAGGGTTTCAATGCGATACACATTGTGGCAACAGACATGAAGTCGAAAGAAGCCCAGAAAGACCTCTATTTTGAGCGGACAGAAGTTCATAAAGAGGTTGCTGCTTCCAGCAATTCCAGAGAGGGTGTAACCTATCATGCACTTATTATTGGTGTGAACGAATATATTGATCCTGGTGTGAAGGACCTGGAAAATCCCATCAATGATGCTCAAAAACTTTATGATCTGCTAATCAAGTATTACACATTCGATCCTGAAAATATTAGCTTTTTGAAAGATCCGGGCAGGGATGAGATTTATAATATCTTCGAAACGTATATGGAGAAAATCGATGAAGATGACAATCTCCTGATTTTCTATGCCGGTCACGGTCATTGGGATGAGGAATTAAAACGTGGATACTGGCTTCCCAGTAATGCACAACAAGGGAGGCGGAGTACATGGTTTTCAAATAATGACCTTACTGATTATATCAGGGGGATGAAATGCAGACATACCCTGCTTATTTCAGACGCCTGCTTCAGCGGGAGTATTTTCAAAACACGTGGTGCCTTTGATGTAGCGCCCAAGGATATCAGAATCCTGAGTGAAATGCCCAGTCGAACCGCAATGACGAGTGGAACCCTGACCGAAGTTCCCGATAAATCGGTTTTTATAGAATACCTTGCAAAGAGACTGGAACAAAATACCGAGAAATACCTTACCACCGAAGGATTGTTCAATAGCTTTCGCAGGGCAGTAATTTCTAATAGTGTTACCGATCAGGTTCCCCAGTATGGCAGCATTCACCTTACCGGTGATGAAGGAGGTGAGTTTATTTTTATCAGGAAGAATTGATCTATTATTCGATTATGGATACCTCAAAGAAAACCATATTAATACTCTGCACCGGCAATTCCTGTCGCAGCCAGATGGCCGAAGGATTTTTAAGATCTTATCAGCCGGCACATGTCATTTCCTCTGCCGGCACAAATCCGGAAAAGGAGGTTAATCCAATTGCTGTTAAAGTGATGTCGGAAGTGGGTATCGATATTGGCAAGCACCAACCTGAACATGTGGATAATTATGTGTCGGAAAGTTTTGATTATGTGATAACGGTTTGCGACAATGCCAGGGAAACATGTCCGCATTTTTCAGGCAAAGTAAAACGCCGGTTGCATATAGGTTTTGAGGATCCGGCTGACGCAAGGGGGAATGAAGGGCAAAAACTTTCAGTTTACAGAAAGATAAGGGACCAGATTTCGGAGAAATTTAAAAACATCAACCTTTGATTCACTATTGCAAGTCATTATAGCTACAAAGTCGTTACGGAAAGAAACTTTGCGCCTCAGCGACTTTGCGGTGAAAAAAAATATTCAGTGTGAGTTCAACCCTTACTCAATCAGATCTGATTACCCGATGGATAAATCAGGGTTCCATTTGATTTTGGTTGGCATCGCGCCTTTATTTATGCCTTCAACAAAAATATCCACACACTCTTTTAAATCAACATGGTAACCACCTTCGAGGACTGCAAAAATATTTTTAAAGGATTTGCTCAGCTGATAGCCACATTCATAAAATGCATGTAGCGACAGCTTCAGGTCCAAAAGCCTGTCCTTTCTGTATCCGTCAAAACCGGCTGATATAGCCACCACATCGGGTTCAAACTTTTTAGCGGCATCAATTGCTTTGTAAACCGCTTTCATAAACTCTTTTTCGCCGCTATTTTCAGGAATCGGAATATTTAGGGTATGCCCTACGCCGGCGCCCTTGCCAAACTCGAAAAAGGTTCCGGTAAACGGATAGGTATTTTGCTGGTGGATGGAACAATAAAACACCCGGTCGTTTTCGTAAAAAATCGATTGTGTTCCATCACCATGATGGCCATCTATATCCAGAATAAACACTTTTTTACCTTCATTAACCAGCTTTTGTGCTGCAATGGCAACGTTATTGAAGAGGCAAAACCCTGAAGCTTTATCCCTTTGGGCATGATGACCCGGAGGCCTTACAACTGCAAAATCACCCTGCCCGGACGCTTTTATACTTAATCCCACAGCAAGACAGGCAGCCATGTAGCTTATACTGTTAAGTTGAACCTCTGCCAAAATTTTTTCCTCTTCACAGTGCTTTTTTATCCGTGAAATATACTCCCTGCTGTGAATCAGGTTCAGATATGGTTCGCCATCTGCTTCGGTATCAGGAAAATCAGCGAATTGTTCAAGACGATAGCCTCCTTCATAAATACTACCGATGTTGTGATCCAGAAAAAGATGATTAAATAGAATTTTCATGTTTAGCCGTTATAGCCGCGAAAGTAAAAAAATATAGTAATTTAGGCGATTATTAACCACCAAATTTTTTATGAAACAATACACAATACTTATTGTTGACAATAGTGAGGAAACCCTACTCAAGGTTGAAAGTGTATTGAACAAAATGCCTGACCTGGTTCCTTTATGTGCTGATTCCGGAACAAAAGCACTTGATCTCATTAAGAACCATTCCGTTGATCTGATTATCATGGATATTGACCTTGGTGAAGATATGGATGGAATAGATTATATGATGGCGATAAATCGTACAGTCCGTATCCCGGTTTTGTACATGACCATTCTTTGGGAACCAAAAGTCATGGAAAAAGCAAAAAAAACCAGCCCATACGGGTATCTTCTCAAACCAATAAGCCCACAGCAATTGATGGTCACCACCGATATGTGCCTGACCCATATAAAACTCGACCATCAAATCAGACAACGGGAGTCAGATTTTACACTTGTGTTCGACAGCATCAAAGAGTTGATTTTTATATGCGACATGCATCACAGGATCGTTGAAGCAAATGCCGAAATATGTAATATCCTGGATTACCCCTACGAAGAAATGGTGGGAATGGCTTACCGTGATCTTATGCCCAAAACATCCCATAAAGAATTCGATCGGGTTATGGTTGAATTCGAAAAATCAGGTTCAATGCAATTTGAAACCTTGCTCCTGACAAAAAACAAGGAAGAAATTCCTGTTGAAGTTAACCTCAGTACGGGTAATTATATGGGTAAGAAGGTAAAATTATGCATTGCCAACAACATCTGTAAACGGTTGGTTGCAGATGAGGTGCGGGTTGAGGGTAAAATTAAAAAGGCCAAAGATCGTTTTCGTGTGTTAACCAGGTATTTAAGTGATGTCATCCTGATTACTGATGAACTGAGCAAAATCACATTTGCAAGCGACGCTGTTTTCAGGGCCCTTGGCAATACCCCTGAGGAATTGCTTAAACTTGATTTTCTTCAATTAATCCACCCTGAGGACCAGGAGAATTTTGCGATCCGGTTCGAAAAAATAAAGGAAAAGGCAGGTAACAAATTTGAGATGATCATCCGTTTGAAAACCAAAACCAACGATTGGAAAACATTTGAGTGCAATTTCAGAAACCTGACCAATTACGACAACATCGGCGGAATTGCCATAGGTGCGCACGAAATTACCGAAAGAATCAATGCAGAAGAAAAATTGCAGGAGTTGGTCGGACAAATGGAATACACCAATTTTGAATTGAAACGCACTGTTGAAGAACTTGATATCGCAAATGTTACAAAAGATAAATTCTTTTCGATTATTGCACATGATTTAAAAAACCCTTTCAACGCCATCCTGGGCTTCTGCAATCTATTATATGATGACTATGACGATTTTACAGAGTCTATGCGTATAAACATGATTGAGAAGTTGAAAGTGTCATCCGAAAAGACATACAAATTACTTGAGAACCTTTTGGAATGGTCGAGATTACAGCGTGGTAAAATGGAGTTTTATCCCGAAAAAATTGATATTTATTCACTTCTCTTTCATATCAATGAACAACTCGAAACCCAGGCTGAGAAAAAATCGATCCGGATCACTTCTTCAGTTTCAACGGATAAATTTGCATATATCGATAAGTATATGATAGCTACCGTAATCAGAAATTTAATCTCCAATGCCATAAAATTTACCCCGAAAAACGGATCAGTTTTCATAGATATTCAGGAGACAAAAGCTGATTTTTACCAGCTTTCGGTCGAAGATACGGGTATCGGAATTTCTAAAGAAACGCTGGATTTACTGTTTAAAATCGAAAGCAACACGAGCACCCGTGGAACCGAAGGGGAATCAGGTACCGGATTGGGGTTAATCCTATGTGAAGAATTTGTAGTAAAGAACGGAGGGGAAATATGGGTTGAAAGCCAGCCAAATAAGGGAAGCACATTTTTCTTTACTGTAAAAAAATGGGCTAACAATATTGGACAGTCACATTAAAAGAATTGTCATTTATCGTCAGTCGCTATGCCGTCATTTGCTTCTTTGTTGTTTTGACCATCAATGACCATCAATGACTGCCAATGACTACTAAATGACTATTGAATGACTAT
>JABMQA010000349.1 GCA_013203545.1 Bacteroidota bacterium | reverse complement strand
GTGGATGGCCTGGGCGACATCCGCAGGGTATATCTCACCGGCGACTATGCCAATGGCATGGATACCGGCGTAATCGGGCTGCTCTTCGTGGGCAACAGCATCGATGGCGGCTACCTGGCCAACCTGGTAAAAAAGGCCGAAAAACTAATGCAGCGTGCCATCACTTACGAGGTACATACCGTTGAAGAAGAAAAAAACTTCCTCAATGGCCGGGGGGACACCGAATTTCTACTGCTGTGGCAGCGTGAATAGACGGGAGCAGGTAATAAGACATCAGCGGTTTTAAGGCTGAAAGGAAAATATTTAAAGGCAACATGCCCAGTAGGTTACATAAAACACCCTGTGACTGACCGGGCGAAGCTGTGCGTAGAATGGACGATGGGATGAATGATTGAATCTTTAAACTTCAAAATTCCGAATTCAAAAATTAAACTCAATTCCGAATCTTGAATCCTTTTATCTTCAAATCAAACGATCCAGCAATGCCTGTTTGTAAGTCCAAAAACATAAAAAATAGCATGCTACCTTTCAGAAACGAACTTTTTTGGGATGTCAAGATTGAAAGCCTTGATGTGAGTCGGCATAAACACCTCATTATCGAAAGGGTCATCACATTTGGAACTATAGTAGAGTTCAGGGACTTGTTGAGAATTTATAATGCCGATATTATTAAAGAAAGTCTTAGGATAGCCAAAGCACTTGATCCAAAAACGACGTCTTTTGTTTCATGGTATTTTAATTAAGAATCATTCATTAAATGTTACATACTGAAACTGTAAATACAGAAACAATTGAACTGATTAAGGAATTACAGAGCGATAGGGTTTTAAAGGATTTCATACTTGTAGGTGGTACATCCTTATCCTTACAAATTGGCCACAGGATTTCTATTGACATAGATTTATTTACGCAACATGAGTTTGACAATCAGAAAATGCTGGAACACCTCGAAGAACACTATATGTTCCATGTTCAATACCAGCATAAAAACACTTTAAAAGGAACAATTCAGGGAGTATTTGTTGATTTTATCAGGCACAATTACCCGATTATCCGCAAGGAAGAATTATTGGAAGGGGTAAGGCTGGCGTCATTACACGATATAGCAGCAATGAAGGTTAATGCTATAACTGGCAATGGAAGCCGGATCAAAGATTTTATTGATATTTATTTTCTACTCGAAAAACTTTCTTTCACTGATATTATCACCGCATACAAGGAAAAGTATAAGTTCAGAAACGAATTTCAGGCGGTAAAAAGTCTGACCTGGTTCGGTGATGTTATTATTGAAAACTGGCCAAACCTATTACTTCACAAAGAACTAACATTTGATGATGTAAAAGAAAAGATACTGGCAGAAGCAAAAGTCTATATAAACAATTAAATTCAAAAATTCCTGATTCCTAAGGAATCCTATGGAGAAAAAAGTAGTTACACAGTGTCCACCAGAGCCATACACAGTGTAACAAAAAATAAAAGTTCCACAGTGTAACACAGTGCCAAACACCGTGAAACTCTGTGCAACAAGAAAGAAAAGTTTTGTGATTTTGTCAACCGAATATATGATAGGTCATATTGATTTGATTAAAATAATGTGGCATGAAATACATGGTAGCTGAATTAATGTTCAAAGCAACAAATGCATGGTATGAAGATGGAAAGATATGCATTCTATTATCAGATAAAATAGAAGTAAGGTTCCCACTAACCTTGAATAAAAAGCTAAGGGAAGCCCCGGTTGAAAAGGTTAAAAACGTCAAATTGATATGCAATGGAACAGGGCTTCATTGGCCTGATCTTGATGAAGACTTATCCGTAACTGGTATCATTGAAGGAAGGTTTGGCAAGACTTAAAGTCGAAACAAAAAGGATTGTGAACATGATTTGCTCATATTTCAATGAAACCAGAAAGAAACTATAAATATTACCCACTCGTTTCATTGATCCCTTGTTCCATCGTTAATAGAGTAGCCTCCCGATAAAGGAAAACAGACCTGACTAACCTCATAAATCAAAACAAACCCTGAGTGGAAGGATTTTTATGCAATACTGTGAGATGAAGGAAACGTGTCCATCAATACGAAGATTCTTTTTGAGAGAAGATGGTGGTTTTTATTTGGCAGCAAGTTGGGAAAGGGCAGATCCCCGATAACTATCGGAGACGGAAGCCCGGAGATTATTCTGTCTCTTTTAATAGCAAGGCGGCGGCCATCCCGATTCCCATCGGGGCGCAATTGTCCTTGGTTCCTAACAGCGACACGAAACAGAACCCAATAGTAACAACAGACT
>JABMQA010000348.1 GCA_013203545.1 Bacteroidota bacterium | reverse complement strand
TTCCTGACAATATAAACCATCAGGACCTGGAACGCAACTTATTTCTCAAAAAAATTTACGATGATGTGTTAAATCTTAGACGCAAAGCGATTATTGCCCGTGAACGGTTACTTTTTACTTTCCGACATATTCACTTCGGACCGTAAGTTTTTAATTAAACGTAGGATAAACAGGAAATCATTGCTTATCGAGGTTCTTTATTTTTTTGAAATCAGAAACATGAAGAAATCGACTTTACTTTTAAAGGATATTTGCCTCAATCCTTCGCAGATTCATAAATTTCGGGGATTTATCGGAAATCTATTTAGAGATTATGATATGCTTCACAATCATGATCCGATAACCGGAAAGTTGATATATCGCTATCCGCTTATTCAGTTCAAGCTGATAAACGGTATTCCCGCCATTATCGCAGTAACTGACAAAGCGGTTGAGCTTTTTTCCCTGCTTTTTCTGAAACTAAACGAAGTCGTCATTGAAGATTTGAAAATTCCCGTTTTTGAAAAGGATCTTTATATCGAAGATGTAACTATCAGATATGCCAACGAAACCTTTATGTACGAGTTTATGTCCCCATGGTTAGCACTTAATCAGAAAAATTTTCGAAGGTATACTGAGTCTGAATCTAAATCAGAAAAAGCAAATATATTAAGGCAGACCCTGATCGGCAACATCCTGTCCATGTCTAAATATCTGGGCTGTTGGCTTGAAAAAGATCAGAATATACATGCTGAAATTCGGACCGAGGAAAAACCGGTCAATCTAAAAGGAAAAACCATGATTGGATTTACCGGAATGTTTAAGACGAACTTTATCATTCCCGACGGTTTGGGGATTGGTAAATCAGTGTCCAGGGGCTTTGGGACGGTACTGAAGAACTGAAGAATTAAGGAATTGAGGAATTGAGGGATTAGGCCCCAGTGGAATTTCCCTGGGGGAGACCTATTCCACGAGGTAAAAATTGTGGGGTTGAAGGATTTTGAATGCTTTGGGGTATGCGCAAGGAACATGGGGGTTTAAACGTGTGAAAACTTTATTTTCTGATACCCATCCTGCTGCTGAGCGGTTTCTTATTGAACTCCTTCGTAAGGCGCCCTTCTATCAACGGTTGAGGATGGTCAGATCACTTGTTGAAACCACCCACAACCTGTCATGGATGGGGCTCTGTGAGCGCTACCCAAATGAGACAGTTGATGCATGCATGGAGCGTTTTGTTTCTTATTTGTATGGAGACAGGGCATTAGCTCATCGAGCTGTGTCTCACTTAGCTCGTACAAATGAGAATGGCAAGGTTGTAATGAAATGAAATCGCCTGATATCATTGAAATAACTCGAAAGGTTGTGGAGGTCTTTGAAGAACTAAAAATCGCCTATCATATTGGAGGTTCTTTGGCAAGTTCCGCCTTTGGCATTCCGCGGGCAACACTGGATGTGGATCTTGTGGCCGAGATCACGCCCGAGCATGCAACTGTTATTTCTCAACTTCTGATGGAAGAATTTTATGTAGATCCTGATGTAATACTGGAAGCAATTGAGGGCCAATCCTCATTCAACATTATTCACCTCGATACAATGTTTAAGGTCGATATATTTATCCCAAAAAACCGTCCCTTTGATCGCCAGGCATTTTCAAGAAGAGTTCAAAAATTGTTTTCAGAAGATTCAACTCAAACACTCCTTTTTGCTACACCGGAAGATATTATCCTTCATAAACTGGAATGGTATGAAACGGGCGGAAAGATTTCAGACCGCCAGTGGAACGATATTATCGGAGTTTTAAGGGTTCAAGGAAAACAATTAGATTTTTCCTATCTCAAAAAATGGGCAGAAGAGTTGGGGGTATCCAGTCTTCTAAAAAAAGCAATTGAGGAGGCAGAAACATTATAGCGCAACTAAATGAGCTACATTGTTCTATTGAAGGCTCTCGATTATGGGCTTTAGACCTATTATTCACATTATCGGCTTACCTGGAGCAGGCAAGACAACGCTGTCGAAGAAGGTGGGAAGGAAGTTAAAACTTCCTATTTACCGTATAGGCGAATATCGCTCTAAATTCCCCATGACGATTTATGGGGAGGCGGATGCCTGGTTAGCTCTTTACAGGAGCCTGTCAAAACAGAAATGGAGAAATTGCATTCTTGAGACGACCGGATTGAATCGCAGGGAATCATTCTTAAGGGCAGTTCTGCCTGGTTACAAAATTATTACAATAAAATTAGAGGCCAAAAGGAAAATTTTATACGAAAGAGTGGAGAAAAAAAGGAAGAGGGATCAGGGCGGCGAATGGCTTTATAGTGTAGCTTACCGAAATAAACATGAATTTGTAAGAAAGTTTTTCAAAGCTTTTAAAACAGTACCAGCGGATATCAAAATTGACACTAGCGCTATGAAGCCACCGGAAGTATATAAGGCCGCTTTGGAAAAAGTAGAACTAATAATTCCCTAACTTGATTACTTAGGAATTTCCTTTTTCCACCCCCTCCCCTTAATCCCCTCCCACCAGGGGAGGGGAAAT
>JABMQA010000347.1 GCA_013203545.1 Bacteroidota bacterium | reverse complement strand
GTCCTTGACCTCTCTTTCTAACCAATCAGGGATGTTCCAATTATTCACTTCAAACCTTCTCTCTTCCGCTTCCTCAAAGAGCGTATAACCGTCGCTAATCAGCCGCGAGGCTTTTTGCGCCGGCTGAATTAGCCTGGTTAAGTTTCGTCTTTATTTTAAGTGAAGACAACTACATTGAAGCCCAAATAACGTAATGCCTTCACAGTTCTTCCATTACATATTGGAATATTTTCCTTGTTTACCCATCCCAGTAATTCTTGCACGGCACTTCGACCTATTTGTTTAATTGAGTACGATTCATCAAAGATGCAGGTCCCCATTCTGGTGATAAAATCGTCCTGACCATGCAATAGATAGGAAATTACTTTTTGTATTTGTTTTAACTTGTTTTCGGATGTAAACACTTTTTTCAAAGTCTCATGCCCCCCAGGGAAAAACCGTAGCCTGTCATGAATAGAATGACAAACATCAAGAGCCTGAAAAATTTCCTCCATCGTGGAATTTTGAATATGAGATTTCGAAGATAGTGATTGATTAATTTTTTTTGCGTGTTTAGGTATTGTGTTATCTAAATAGCTCCATCTTTGGGAAAACCAAACGTCCAATTTTTCTTTTACTAATTTTTCTTGTTCTGCGACTCCTAATATTGGAGCCGTTTTCCAAGTATCACCCTTCGCATACACTTCCCTGATGAAGCTAAAAAATTGATCTATTTCAATGCGCAAGGGTACAATTTCTTCGGGCTGCTGCCGGCGTTTGTCTTTTTTGTAAATATTTTCAACAATTTTATACGCTGTTAGAAATTCTTGATAAGTTCTTCGGTAAGATTCTAAAAGTATTTTTTCTTTTGATACTTTTTTCTTATCTATCTGAACACCCTCTTTTGGAAATATGTCTCCAAACTTTTTCTTTATTTCCTTTTCAAATTTATACTCTCCAGAACTGTTGTTTGTACTTTTGTACAATTGAGAATATTCATTTAATCTTTGTTTTGTTAGAACATCTGCCTGAATCCAATAGGAATTATAAAGTTTTAAAAGAGTATCAAACCTTTCATCATCATGTGAGATTTCTATGCAAATCTCGCGATTGCTCTGGAATCCGGCTACTGTTAAATTGGCTGAACCAACTAAAATAACCTTGTCGCCAAAAATATATAACTTTGAGTGAAATTTTGATGATGTAAAGTATCTAATTTGAAATTGTTTTTGGTCGACTATTTTGTGAAGTGATTCTGGTGAAGTGGCAGGGCCAAGTCTGACTATCATTCTTATAAGGCATTCGTTATTCAATCTCAAAATATCGTCAAATATTTCATGATATGAAAAGAATGGAGTTGCAATCAAAAGTTCAGATACACCTTGTGAGTGTGTATGAAATGCATTCCTAACAGAATCTTTTCCCGATGTATTAGTGTAAAGTGACATAAAATTGAGATATGTACCCTTTTGATATTAGAAACTTAACGCCCGGGTTAACAGGTGCCCGGGCGGTTTTTCCGGGCATCCGGTTCAACCCGATGTTAGCTCATATAGCAGTCTAAATCCTGAGATATAATAGTCTCTAAAGGATAAAATAAGGAAACCTGCAAAAAAGTTACTCTGGAGATTCATAATTTTCAATATATTTGCAGATCTCATAGCCAAGATTGGTTAAACGATAGTATGGTTTCACGCTTACACCACTTTGATCAGAGTGATGCCGAGGAGTAAGTAATTGCTTTTGCATTAAATTTTCCTCGTGAATTACGACGAGTTCTTTATGTTTCAGCTTTGATTCGCTTGCAATACTATTTAGCCAGTGTTCGGCTGATGTGGAGGTATTATCGTCTGGTTTGATGATTTTGCATCTGGTGTAAGTTGTATTCAAAACAATAATTTCGCCAGATGAGAGGGTTTTACATATTTTCATATATTGTTGCGGTAGCAGGCTATCCTTTTCTGTGATTTTTTCAGTCGCAGCAGTTAGAAAAATCTTTTTTAACACTGAAAATCTTCTTTCATCAGGGATATTGTTATCTAAAAAATCGAGAAGTTCACTCAAGCATTCAAAGTGTTGCTCGCTCTCAAGATATTCGTCTTTTACCTTTCCCTTATCTCTATATAATTTCCATTCATGTAAAAACTGCGAAAGAAATCGACCTTTTCGGAGTGACTGAAAAATATGACCAACTGAAAATACGAGTTCTTTTCGATCAGATGCTGCGATCCCAGTTAACCCCTCGGCCAAATATAAGAGGGAATCATTTATAACATCACTCGTATCTCTTTGCCATTGAACGGCCAATTTTTTCTCGTTCATTCACTTCTCCATTATTCAGGAGCTAACAAGATAGTATACAGTTCCG
>JABMQA010000346.1 GCA_013203545.1 Bacteroidota bacterium | reverse complement strand
TGTTGTTTCCCGCTGTGAAATTCATATCCAGCAGGATCACATCAAAATTTATTTTTCTTAACCAGCCGGGAATCAGGTTTGGGTTCGACTCGGTTTCGATTGTTTCAAAGTGCTGACCCAACAGAATTTTAAGTGCAACCAGCAAATCCTTGTTGTCATCAACGATAAAAATTTTACCCTGTCTGCTCATGGTATTGTAAAATTTAGGTAAATTAACAACCAATTGTTCGAAAAGTCAACACCAGTGTTGGAAAAGCCAACAATAAATCTTCATTTAAAATTGTAAATAGCACAAAAACAGGATGATAAATTTATGGCACATTATTCGACCGATGAAGGAAAAAAAACATTATGTGGATAAATTATTTTAAAACAGCATTCAGGAGTCTTATCAGAAATAAATTTTTCTCGCTGATAAACATTTTCGGGCTTGCCACCGGTATGGCAGGCTGTATTGTAATTATGCTCTGGATTCAGGATGAATTGAATTACGACACCTTTCTACAGGACAGGGAAAAGATGTACCGTGTAATGAGCTACGGGACAAAATATATGGTTGAAGGATTTGACGGGTCACCTGCACCTCTTAGCTTCTTAGGAAGGGAATCGATTCCGGAAATTGAAAGCAGTACGGCATTCAGGGATATCGGTCAGGTACTCGTCAGGTATGGCGATAATGGTTTTTATGAAGAGGGTGGGCTTGTGGCCGACACCTGTTTTTTTGATTTTTTCTCTTTTGATATTGTGATCGGTGACCCCAGGGCATTTTTTGCTGACCCGTTCAGTATTGTCATCAACGAGCGCCTGGCCAACAGGTATTTCGGCGATGAATATCCCATTGGTAAGACATTAATAGTTGACAATTTCCAGGTGAACGTAACCGGGGTATTCAGGGATGTTCCCGTAAACTCAACCCTGCAATTCGATTTTATTGTGCCATTCACTTTGTGGCAAGCCCTGGAATACCATCTCCCATGGGGGCAAATGATGTATGCCAACTTTGTAAAAATTCCGGCACACGCCAACCCTGATACCATTGCAAAAAAACTCACCAGGTTTGCTGCAAGTCAGAAGTGCCCTCAGGTTCTTGATGGGGTAGTATTTAAACTACAGCCTATGCATGAGGTTCATCTGGATGGAAAGCACAATAACTGGAGATTATTTTATAAATCGGTGGATAAACGGTACATTACAGCTTTTTCGCTTATTGCCGTTTTTATTCTACTCATCGCATGCATGAATTACATCAACCTGACCACTGCGAAAGCAGAGAAGCGATCCCGCGAAGTTGGATTGAGGAAGGTTTCAGGAGCTAACCAAAAAAATTTAATACACCAGTTTTTGGGTGAGTCCCTGATGATGACATTGATATCCCTTCTCATTTCGTTAATTTTGGTGGAGCTGATCAGGCCGGCCTTTAATCTGCTCACCGAAAAACAACTGGGTATTAATTATTCTGATCCTGTTTTTATTTTAGGGATAATTTCCGTATTCCTCATAACCGGAATACTGGCGGGTGCATATCCGGCCTTTGTTTTGGCAGCCTTCAACCCCATAAAGGTGCTGAAAGGATTGGGAAGAAGCGGCAAAGGGGGCGCCATTTTCAGAAAATCCCTTGTGGTAATTCAATTCATGATTGCCTCTGCGCTAATCATTGGTTCGATTGTAATTTATAAGCAGATCAATTTTATCCGGCACCGTGATCTGGGCTTTGATAATGAACAAATTGTTTACATCCCATTAAAGGAAAACCTGGGGAAGAAATATAAATTCGTGAAAAACGAACTGTTGCTGGATCCGAATATTATTTCTGTAACTGCCAGTGATTTCCTTTGGGCACTGGATGCAAACAGATGTTCAGGTTGTTTTCAGTGGGAAGGGTACACTACAGATAGTGAGGTTGATATGTTGATACCCCAGGTTGACTTCGATTTTTTTGAGACCATGGGTATACCAATTATTGAGGGAAGGGCATTTTCATCGGAATATTCCACTGACTCAACAGTGGGCTTTATGGTCAACGAATCGGCGGCGAAAAAAATAGCTGCTGAAAATGTTCTTGGAAAGCCCTGTAAGCTCTATGGCTATAAAACCCTTCTCCACAGTGGCCCTATTGTCGGGATATTTAAGGATATTCACTACAGGTCGCTACATCACGAAATTGATCCGCAGGTGGTAAGGATCCTCAGGAATCCCGAAGATTACGATTCACGAGGCGTGATGCTGGTAAAGATCAACGGATCACAGGTCAACCAGGCCATCTCCAGGTTGGAGACGCTATGGAATGAAGTGAACAAGATTACCCCGTTCGAGTTCCATTTTTTAGATCAGACCTATGAAAATCTGTATAAGCAGGACCAACGTGTAGGCACCATCGTACGGTATTTCACGATGCTTGCAATTATCATCTCATGCCTTGGTATCCTGGGCCTGGCAGCATTTATGGCTG
>JABMQA010000345.1 GCA_013203545.1 Bacteroidota bacterium | reverse complement strand
TATCATCAACTATAAACCGGAATTTGCCCTGAATGAGAAAGGGTACCGTATAAGGTATTTGGTGGACAGGGACGACCGTTTTATTTTAACATCAGGTGATACACTCACCAACGAAGAGGCGCTTTTAAGAGATATAAAAAATGAAGAACTCATTCCTGATAAGAAGGGTCAGTACTTCCGCAACTGGCGGCCACAAATCAAATCGCCTGATGATATATGGCAGGAAATCGTGAATGTTGCCAAAATTCCGGGAGTGACTTCTGCACCTAAGTTGCAACCTATCGAAACCCGTCTGGTGATGCTTCAAACCGGTATGAGGGCACCCATGGGTATCAAAGTTTATGGCCCTGATCTGGAAACCATCGAAAATTTTGGAATGCAACTGGAAGAAATTTTAAAAGCTGTTCCTTCGGTAAAAGCAGAAGCCGTTTTTGCCGATCGAATTGTTGGGAAACCTTATCTGCATTTAAATATCAACCGCGATGAAATCTCAAGGTATGGATTGAATATTGAAGATGTGCAGCAAACCCTCGAAACCGCCATTGGTGGGATGAAAATTACTTCTACGGTGGAAGGCAGGGAGCGCTATCCGGTTCGGGTACGCTATCCTCGTGAGTTAAGGGATGATCCTGAGTCTCTATATAAAATTTTGATTTCCACGCCCACGGGCGCACAAATCCCATTATCACAAATTATAAATATCGAATATGTAAGAGGCCCGCAAGCCATAAAAAGCGAAGAGACTTTCCTGGTGGGATATGTGCTCTTCGACAAAAAAGATACTTATTCGGAAGTAACAGTTGTAAATGATGCACAACTGGCAATTCAAGCGAAAATTGACAATGGCGAACTGAAGGTTCCAGCGGGTATCAGCTACAAATTTTCGGGCAGCTACGAAAACCAGGTCAGGGCAGAGAAAAGGCTGGCTATTATTGTGCCCCTCGTTTTGGCCCTCGTATTCCTTATCCTCTATTTCCAGTTCAAATCCGTATCCACCTCAATGATGGTTTTTACAGGAATAGCCATGGCATTCAGCGGTGGTTTTATTATGATTTGGTTATACGGACAGGGCTGGTTTGCCGATTTTTCGATGTTTGGAATGAACTTTCGGAATCTCTTTCAGATGCATACCATCAATCTGAGTGTTGCAGTTTGGGTTGGCTTTATTGCGCTGTTTGGTATTGCGACTGACGATGGCGTGCTCATTGCCACCTACCTCGATCAGAGTTTTGAGCGCAACCGGCCGGGCAACCTTAAGGAAACCAGGGCAGCAGTGGTAGAAGCTGGCTTACGGAGAATCAGACCAGCGCTTATGACCGTTGCTACAACTATGATTGCGCTGCTACCCATACTTACCTCAACAGGCCGCGGTGCGGATATTATGGTCCCGATGGCCATTCCTTCGTTTGGTGGAATGGCGGTAGCGCTGGTAAGCATCTTCATTGTACCGGTATTGTATAGTATCAGGGAAGAACGAAAACTTAAAAAGCTACAATCATGAAAAAATACATCATTTTAATAATAACAGTATTAATTTGCAGCTATGGCTCCAGGGCGCAAACACTGGAAGAATATTTCAAAATAGCAGCTCAAAATAATCCGGGCTTGCAGGCGAAATACATAAGCTTTGAAGCTGCTCTGCAAAAAGTGCCCCAGGTAAGTACCCTTCCTGATCCTAATTTTTCTTTCGGATATTTTATCTCACCCGTCGAAACCCGGGTAGGGCCGCAAAAGGCAAAGTTTTCGCTTACGCAGATGTTTCCGTGGTTTGGCACATTAAAAGTGCAGGGCGATGCTGCCGCACTAATGGCTGAGGCGAAATACCAGGCTTTTGTTGATGCGCGCAATGCATTGTATTACCAGGTAGCCGCAGCATACTACCCACTTTACGAATTGAAGAAATGGAAACAGATTGAGCAGGAAAACATTGAAATCCTGCAGGTATATAAAACCATTGCCACCAAGAATTTTGAAAACGGAAAAGAAGCAATGGTAGATGTACTCAGGGTGGACATTCTGCTGAAAGACGCCGTCACTAACCTGATAATCCTGAATAAAAAGGAGAAACCCTTGTTAGCCGCTTTTAATACACGCCTGAACAGAGATTTAAATCAAGCGGTACAAGTTCAGGATTCCTTATCAGCAGCAATGCTTGCCAAAAATTTCAGAAGAGATTCATTGCTTTCCAACAATCCAGTTCTGAAAGAATTGGATCTGAAGGTTAAGGCCAATGAAGCTGCAGCAAGGGCAGCGACAAAACAAGGCCTTCCCAAACTGGGCATAGGGCTGGATTATGTGATAGTGGGCGAACGAAATGATGTAGCGGTTGCTGATAACGGGAAAGATGTGTTGATGCCTATGGTATCGGTAAGCATTCCCATTTTCAGGGGCAAATACAAAGCGGCAGTTAAAGAGGCCGGGCTGATGCAACAAAGCTATAGCCTGCAAAAGGTGGACTACGCCAATAAGCTCGTGAGCAATTACGAGAGTGTTTGGTTTGATACTGAGCAACAAAATCAGTTGATCAATCTTTACAACGAACAGATTTCAGAAACAAAACAGGCGCTCAACCTTTTATTTTCGGCTTACGGAAACTCAGGTAAGGATTTTGAAGAGGTGCTGCGTATGCAACAACAATTGTTGAAATACCAAAAAATGAAAGCCTCGGCATTGTCGCAATACCACGTAGCCCTGGCCAAATTGAATTACCTGACGTCGTATGATTATTTAATAAATTAAAAACGAATTAAAATGAAAATTAAAAAAATTGGCATTTATATAGTTTTGCTCCTTGTTGGTGGCTTTGCAGGCTACCTCATTAGCAATTCGGTAAAACAAGATTCTGAAGGCAATGATCACGGGCAGCACACCGAAGTATCAACAGATCAAATTTGGACATGCTCAATGCACCCTCAAATCCGGAAAAACGAGCCCGGAGACTGCCCCATTTGCGGGATGGATTTGATTCCGTTGGAAAATGATGCGGGGGAGGCCAATCCAATGGCCGTGAGTATGTCGGCAAATGCGATGAAACTGGCCAGTGTATCAACAGCAAAAGTCGGTATGGCAATACCTTTAAAATCAGTCAGGTTGAATGGAAAAATAGAAGCAGACGAACGGCACGTTTATTCACAATCATCCCATATCCCCGGACGGATAGAAAAACTGGCGGTCAACTTCACCGGTGAATATGTAAAGAAAGGCCAGACAATAGCATGGATTTATTCACCTGATCTTTCAACTGCACAGGAAGAGTTGATGGAAGCAATGAAATTAAAAGAAAGCCAACCGGCACTGTACAAAGCTGCCAGGGAGAAGCTGAAAAACTGGAAACTGACAGATGCTGAGATTGATGAAATGATTAATGCAGGTAAAATACGGGAACAGTTCCCGATTACGGCGGATGTTTCGGGCTATGTGATAAAAAAAATGGTAAACCTTGGGGACTATATCAGGCGGGGAGAAGCCATTTTGGAAATCGCCGATCTTTCAAAAGTTTGGGTAATGTTTGATGTATATGAATCGGATATGCCCTGGATAGAAAAGGGCGACAAGGTTTCGTTTACTGTCGCTTCACTTCCGGGTGAAAAATTTACAGGGGAAATTTCCTTCATCGACCTGGTCATCGATCCGAAAACACGGGTGGCTAAAGCAAGGGTGGAAGTTAACAATAAAGGATTAAAACTGAAACCTGAAATGTTTGTCTCGGGAACGATTGAAGCGAAATTAGCTGATAAAGCGGAAAGTATTGTTGTGCCCAAAACGGCTGTGATGTGGACCGGAAAACGTTCCCTGGTTTATATTAAATCTACCACCAATCAGGGGGTAAGCTTTTTGATGCGGGAAGTGACCTTGGGCCAGGCCCTGGGCGATAGCTTTATTGTAGAAAATGGCCTCGATGCAGGCGAAGAAATAGCTGTAAACGGCACCTTCAGTATCGATGCCGCCGCCCAACTTGCAGGAAAACCGAGCATGATGAATCCCGGGGGTGGCCCGGCCATGACCGGACACAATCATGGAGGACAAACCATGAGCAATGCGGAAATGTCGCAAATGGATGTCAAGGATAACATGAAGCAGGGTTTTGAGGTGAATGAAGCTTTTAAAAAACAACTGACGCAGGTGTATCAAAAATACCTGATAATGAAAAATGCTTTTGTTGCCTCCAACGCGAAACAAGTGAGTAGCGACGCGAAAGAGGTAATCGAAGCATTAAACAAGGTGGATATGAATCTTTTGAAAGGAGATGCCCACATGGCTTGGATGGAGCAGTTGGAGGTGTTTAATTCAACGTTAGGTTCAATCTCAGGTAGCACAGATATTGAAACGCAGCGAAGAGAATTTTCCATACTCAACCTTACCTTTCACAAAAGCATAAAAGCCTTTGGCTTACAGGATGAAACTGTCTATTACCAATATTGCCCCATGGCTTTCAGCACCAAAGGAGCTTATTGGCTCAGCGAAAAGAAAAACATCGAGAATCCCTATTTCGGTGATGCCATGCTGAAATGTGGTGAAACGAGAGAAACACTGAATTATTAACCGATTATACTGCATAATTTTGAATTGAATAAGTAAAAGGTGAAATCAGTGAGTTTGAGTTGAAAAAGCAGAAGTTGCCGTGGGATATGATACCTAAAACAATCGTTCTCCGGATGATATTTATTACGATTTGCCGGGATGTTGTTTGTACGACAGGCTCGGGGAGAATAAATAACGAATTATTAATTTCAAAACTATAGACATGAAAAGTAAAACATTAATGACACTTGTATCAATTTTCTTTTTTACGTATCTGACAGCGCAGAATGATATAATCATTCCAGATACCCTGTCGGGAACAACTTTTGAACTTAACCTTCAAAATGGGACTGTCCAATTTTATGGTGGCCAGGCCACAAACACAATGGGTGTAAACGGCAATATTCTCGGCCCCACACTGATCATGCAAAAAGCTGAATTTGTTGACATCACAGTAAATAACCTACTTAATGACACCACTACAATTCACTGGCATGGAATGCACGTTTCAGCCGAAAATGATGGCGGCCCACACACTATCATCGCGCCTTCCAACTCGTGGAACCCTTCCTTTACTGTGATGGACAGGGCAGCTACCTACTGGTATCATCCCCATTTGCATGAAAAAACCAATTTACATGTCTCCAAAGGGATTGCCGGTTTTATCATAGTACGAGATGAAGATGAAGCGGCATTGGAATTGCCCAGGACTTACGGTGTTGATGATTTCCCCCTGGTTATCCAAACCAAAGATTTTGATGCTTCCAACCAGATTGTTGTCCCTTCCAATTCTGACGATGTGTTAATGGTAAACGCCACCATCGATCCTAAACTTGATGTGCCGGCCCAGGTTGTTCGTTTGAGGCTGTTGAATGGTTCCTCTCAACGGGTATTTAATATTGGCTTATCCGGCAACCAGACTTTTTATCAAATTGGTTCGGACGATGGATTATTAAGCGAACCCAATGCTGTTACAAGGTCACGGATGGCCCCGGGCGAACGGGCTGAAATACTTATTGATTTTTCAGGAATGCAGGGGCAAACACTGAACCTGAAAAGCTATGCTGCTGAGTTGCCAAACGGAATGTATGGCGCAACCTTGCCCGGTATGATGTCGATGATGACCCTTACAGGTTACAATCCAAATCCGATGAACGGATCAAATTTCGATATTATGGAATTAAATGTGGTTGCACCCACCAGCAATCCGGTTACCACCATTCCAAGCAGCCTTGTCGAAATAAACTCCCTGCCCGAATCTTCAGCCAATATCACAAGAACACTGACTTTTACAGCCGAGGCAATGGGCCCGAATGCATTGAATGGGAAATTCTATATCAATAGTGTCAGCTTTGATATGAACACCATTAATTATTCAATTCCTTTGAACAACATTGAAATTTGGACACTTACCAATCAATCGCCAACTGCCCATCCTTTTCACATTCATGATGTTCATTTTTATGTTTTGGATAGAAATGGAGCGCCACCGCCTGCAAGCGAGCAGGGCAGGAAAGATGTGATCCTGGTACCGGCAATGCAATCGGCAAGGGTGATCATGCAATTTACCGATTATGCCAACGATGATGTACCTTACATGTACCATTGCCATATGCTCACCCACGAAGACGACGGCATGATGGGGCAGTTTGAAGTGGTTGATGAGACAATTGGAATTGGGGAGAATAACCTTGATCCAGACGACATTATTTTGTATCCAAATCCGTTAATGGAGAGCAATAATACCTTAACAGTTACCAGCGACGACATCGTTTTTGAAGGGTACAAATTCTACGATCTGGCCGGACATAAACTTATTGAGCGACGATTTGAAATAAATAATAAGCAGATACTGATTGACCTTACGACCTTAGGCCAGGGAACTTTTATCCTTAGTCTATTCTCAGCTAACAAGACCTATACTAAAAAGATTATCAAAGAATAAATCAGAAAAAATTTATATCATGTCATATGAAGAATTACATATTAAAAATATGGTTTGCAATCGGTGTATAAAAGTTGTAAACGAGGAATTGACAAAGCTGGGGTTTACCATTAAATCAATTGAATTGGGCAAAGTAGAATTGGGTTCAACAATTGATGAAAAAGATCTCGATTCAATTAAACTCAGTCTTGAGGCTAATGGATTTGAATTACTGAGTGATAAAAAAAGCAGAATAATCTCCAAGATCAAGACTGAAATCATAAAGGCAGTTCACTATGGTGTTGGGGTACGTGAGAACATTAATTTTTCGGACTTTTTATCTCGTCAAGTTGGAAACGATTATTCTTACATCAGTAGCCTGTTCTCATCCACTGAAGGAATAACAATTGAGAAATATTTGATTCTGCAAAAAATTGAAAGGGCAAAAGAACTTTTGGTCTACGATGAATTGTCGTTGAGCGAAATCGCAATTCAATTAGACTATAGTAGTGTCCAGTACCTGTCGAATCAATTCAAAAAAATTACCGGTCTGACGCCGACACATTTTAAAAAGATTCAGAAAAATAAACGGCTTGGGCTGGATAAATTGCTGAAAACCAAAAATAATGTAAATCAATTCCAGGATTTTGTAACAGATTTACAGTAACCTTGTTGTAATTTTGTAAAAGAAATTAAAAGTTATGTTTAGAAAAATTGGATATATCATACTCTCGGCCCTGTTGATCCTGACAACGGTCGGTTTTAATATATCCAGGCATTATTGCGGCGACAAGCTTGTTGCAGTTTCTATTGATTTACCCACCGAACCGTGCTGCAACGATATGGAAAACGAATGCTGCCACGATGATAATATGCTTGTTATTTTTAAGGTTGATTTCACAAAGCCGGTAGCTGGTGAACTCAGCATTTCCGATCTCGACTTATTTGGAACATTAAACAAAGAACTGGTAAACGAATACGCTAATTTTTATTTACCTGCAAACATTATAACTGATCCATCACCGCCGCCTGGGACACATTTATTCCTTGCGAAAATACAGTCATACCTCTTATAGTTGGCTATAGTGACAGATTCAGCCTAAAGGTGATTCCCTTGCTTGTATTACTCCAAAAAAAATCGAATAGCTAAGTTGCAATCGAGCATGTAATCACCTACCACTAATAATCATTTTACTTAACCAACTATAATAACAAGGATCATGAAAAAATTTCTGATAATCACACAAATCTTACTATTTAGTGTTGCAATTGGATTTGCTCAAATTTCGTATGAGGGCAAGCTGGATGCAAACATGAACATTTTTCAACTAAAAGACGGAACACTAAAATTTTACAAAGTTGATCCGGAAAAGAAAAAACTTTTAGTCTTTAATGCTGATAATTCACTTTGGAGATCAATCGACCTACTTATTCCAAAAGGTCATTTCATTGATGGCATAGCCATTATCAATACTGCTTCTATAGAAAATGAAAATCAGCTTTATATAGTTTTTAGGTGTTATCCCCAGAGAATTTATCCGACCGAAGAGATTTCCGATTTCTTTTCCAAACAGATATTTACCGTAAATGTTATTGATGAAAATGGGAATTTTCTTCTGAAAATTCCTCAGACGAATGAATACAGGTTATTGTCGGTTAATGGGAATAACAAATTACTTGTTTATAAAACAGAAAATATGGGTTTCAAAAGCAAAAGCCATATAGAAATTTATGGTTTCGACAACTATTAAACTAATGATTTAAAAAAAATAAATTATGGATATACCGACTTCAATCGAAAAATTCAATCCGGGGCATTTACTTAGCCAGAATGAGATCATAAAGGTTATGTTAGGACTAACCGGCTTAAGTGGGGTAACATCATTTAACGTTGAAGAAGATTCTGTAATGATTGAGTACTATCAACAGTTACTGTCTCCTGATATGGTAAAAGACGCTTTAGTAAAGGCCGGATTCCCTTTCGCACCGATGCAAAAAAACCAGGGGGTCTGGCAGAAGTTCATTTTGAAACTTGGACAAGAAAACAACAAGGCATTTGGTGGAAAACCTCCAAAATGCTGCTCTACTGTTAAACATTAATTTTTTAGCCATTAAATAAATAAAGACATGAATTGGATAGGCCTAATAATTATAACGATCGTTTCAACTGGTTTTTTGGTTTTAGCAATGAGTTTAAAACTGCTTTTTGGTGAGGAAGATGAAATTAACATGCCCTCATGCCATCTCGATGAAAAGAATGAATCTGACAGTTCGGTATGTGGCCACTGTAAGGTTAAAGCGATTATCGACTGCAAAGAAAAACCGGCACTGAAATAACAGAAATAAATTACAAATCATTAAATATTAGAAACAATGAAAAATACATTTAAACTGGAAGTAATGAACACACAGCTAATTCTCACAAAAATCGAACAAGATGCTTTTAAAGTTCATCTTAAACATTTATTGAAATCGAAAGGCATGATCAGTATGTGCGTTGAAGCGGAGAATTTGTATGTGGAATTTAACCCAAAGTTATTCAACCTTGAATCATTTAAATCAGATTTAAAAGATATCGGATTTCCTTTGAAACAAGACATAAACCTGGCTGCACTTCATATTGCAGTTTAAAAAAAACAGCATATCATGAAACTGATAAAAGCTTACATCAGGCACAGAAAAATTGATGAAGTCTATAAAGCATTAAAAGAAAACGGCTTCTGTTGTATGACCATGGTGGAATGCGAAGGCACCGGCCAGTACTCTGATCATGAAAAAGACCACATTAGTGACAAATATCCCTTTGCAGATGCATACAGGGTAATTAAACTGGAGATCCTTGTAGCTGAGGAACATGTTTCCAGCATAATTGAAATTATCAGGAAAAACGGCCGCACGGGTTACCGGGGCGACGGGATGATTATTATTTCCCCCGTGGATGAAGTGTATAAGGTGAGAACTGACGAGAGTGGGATATTGGCTATTTAACTTATTTTTTAATTACAGAATCTATTGATTGAAGAAATGCAATGCTGCGATAAAATAAACTGTTTCGAAAAAGGGCACATCTGTGTGCCGGATTCTGATCTTCCCAGAATTGTTGTTGTGGGAGGCGGATTTGCCGGTTTAAACCTGGTTAAGGTATTGAAAAATAAGCCTGTTCAGGTCGTGTTGATTGATAAAAACAATTTTCATCAATTTTTGCCATTGCTTTATCTGGTTGCAACCAGCGGCACCGAACCCGACAGCATTGTTTTCCCATTCAGGAAGATATTCGAAAAATATGAAAATGTAATTTTCCGAATGGCCGAAGTTACCGGTATTGACACCGATAATAACAGGGTTGACACCAGTATTGGTTACATCGACTATAACTATCTGGTGGTTGCCGGCGGCAGCACAAATAATTTTTTTGGAAATGGTGGATTTGAACGGTTTGGACTGAGGTTAAAATCGGTAACAGATGCACTGGACATCAGGAGCAAACTCCTTCAAAACCTTGAAAAAGCGGCGATAACCTGTATTCAGGAAGAAAAAGAAATACTGAGCAGTGTTGCTATTGTTGGGGGTGGGTCGGCAGGTGTTGAGATGGCCGGGGCATTGGCCGAGTTCAAGAGATATATTTTCAGAAAAGATTACCCGGAACTGAAAAATGTTGAGATGAAAATTTTTTTGATAGAAGGAACTGATCGTCTTCTTTCAGGAATGCCTGAAACATTATCGAAAAAAACGTTGCATTATCTCACCAAAATGAAAGTTGATGTTTTATTAAGTACCCTGGTAAGATCGTTCGATGGAAAAACAGTTACACTTAATAATGGGAAAACGCTGGAAACAGCAGCTTTTATTTGGACTGCAGGTGTTAAGGGCGCTGTTATCGACGGAATTCCTTCGGCAGCAGTTAATAAACAATCACGTATTGTAGTTGATGAATTTAACAGGGTTTCACCCATAGATAATGTGTTTGCCATTGGCGATGTCGCACAAATGCCAACAACAACATTTCCTAATGGTCATCCAATGGTTGCACAACCTGCTATTCAACAAGGCAAAAACCTGGCTGAAAACCTATTGAGGCTTATCCAAAGAGAACCATTAATTCCCTTTATTTATCTCGACAAAGGATCGCTTGCTGCAGTTGGGAAAAAGAAAGCTGTTGCCAGTATTTATGGTAGGGAGTTCGCTGGTTTTTTTGCCTGGGTTATCTGGTCCGCTGTTCACCTGATGAGTATTATGGGCATGCGAAATAAATTGGTGATTGCAGTTAACTGGATGTGGAGCTATTTCACATACGATAAAGGAGACCGGGTAATCATCCGCAGGTATAAAGAACAAAACCATGAACATAAAAATACAGATAATAAAACCTTAAAAACAGAAAATCATGAAAACCATCAACATTAAACGTTTTGGATTGGCCTTCGGTTTAACCGGCGCGCTTCTTTACCTTGGATGTATAATCCTAATGGCCACCGTAGGCCGCGAAGGAACCGTACAGGTTTTTAACAACCTGTTGCACGGGCTTGATACATCTTCTATCATTCGTATGAATATTCCCTGGTGGGAAGCAATGATAGGAATAGCAGAGACTTTCATTATAAGTGGGATAATAGGAGCCAGTATAGCAGCTATTTATAATCTTTCAGCGAGAAAACATTAAATTTCTATTGTTAGAAAAACACAGACCAATGAAACCAGGAAATAATAAAGTAATTGATCCAATTTGTAATATGGCAATCGATAAAGAGCATGCCATTGTTTTAAAATTAGATGAAACTGAGTTTTATTTTTGTTCTGAAGGGTGTAAAAACAAATTTCAAAACAAAAGATCAAATACAGCATCTGATGAATCCGAACCAAGTGATTTAATAATAATTGGCGGTGGGCCAGCCGGCTTAACAGCTTGTGTATATGCTTCAATTTTACGGATGAAAGCTTTTTTAATTACCGATAATCTCGGTGGCCAGGCGATTGATAGCACGAAAATTGAAAATTACATGGGATTTGATTTTATTACCGGCCCGGAATTAATACAAAAGTTTCATTATCAACTTTTAAATTCACACTATATCGATCATCTATTATGCGAGGTTGAATTGATAATTCCAATTGAGAATAAAGGATTTATGGTTATTACCTCCAAAAGGAAAAAGTTTTTCACAAAGACTATTTTGATTGCGAGTGGGATGAAGAGACGGGAACTGAATGTGCCTGGAGAAGAAAAATTTCAACGAAAAGGGCTTTTTTACGGAAACATTCAGGATATGTCGTACGTCCAAAATAAAAATGTGGTTATCATAGGCGGGGGAAATTCCGCACTGCAAATGGTAGAAAATCTTCATAAAATTACTAAAAAGGTATTTCTTGTTTCAGATACTATTCTTACTGGAGATGCAATAATTATTGAACGGATAAGGACATTAAGTAACCTTGAAATTTTTGAGGAATATAAAGTTGAAAAATTTATTGGAAATAAGATTTTAACGGCAGTCCAAATTCGAAAGAAAGGTGATAAGGAAACAAATAAATTGCCTGTTTCAGGAGCTTTTGTTGCCATTGGCCTCCGTCCTGATACTTCCTTGGTTTTTAAATATGTTGATTTAAATGAAAAAGGCGAAATAATTATTAATCAGGATTGTTCCACATCGTACCCGGGTATTTTTGCTGCAGGCGACGTTACCAATGTATTTGGCAAAAGGATAATTATTGCGTCCGGGGAAGGGGCGAAAGCAGCCCTGGCAGTTCGGAAATTCCTTATAGACATGAATAAAAAAATCTAATGAAAAGAATAGACATGGAAAAGAAAAAAACACACCCTCTGGATAAACAAAAACATATTTACATTAAAAACATGGTATGTAACCGGTGCATTCTGGTGGTCTCCGAAATATTCAGTGATGTGGGAATCGCAAATGCCCGGGTGGAAATGGGAAAAGTTATAATTGATACACCCATTGATCAGGAAAAACATGAAAACCTCGAAATCCGGTTAAATAAAGTAGGTTTTGAGATCATTAATGATAGTAAAAGCCGGTTGATCGAGCAGATTAGAAAAATCACAATCGAATTTGTATATCATCATCCGGAGCAAATTAAGGTTAATTTCTCAGACTATCTTTCTGACAAGCTACTTCTTGATTATAATTACTTAAGCTCGCTTTATTCCTCGGTGGAGGGCACAACAATAGAAAAGCATATGATCAACCTGAAAATAGAACGCGTGAAAGAACTGCTGGTTTATGATGAAAAAACACTCAGCGAAATTGCATTTGACATGGGCTATAGCAGTGTGGCGCACTTATCAGGCCAATTTAAAAGAATAACCGGGTTTACGCCTTCATATTTTAAAAAGCTGGGAGATCAAAAACTAAAATCAATTGATAATGTCTAAATACCTGAGAATCATGAAAACTATTCAATGAATTGTGTAACATCTGCCTGGTAAGCTTCCAGTACCTTTGTACCATAAAACATTAAAGTGATTCACCATGAAAAAACAATTTAAGTAAAACAATTTAAAAATTTATTATTATGAAAACACTTGCAATTTTATTTTCAATGCTAGTACTACTGACTTTCAATGGTTATAGTCAAAATGTAGATATCAAAGGGCTTCTCGATAAGCCGGAAACACGGACTGAGATTTTCAACACTATTTTAAACGATCATGTGCTTATGACGGACTTCATGAAATCAATGAAAGGTAACGAACATGCCATGATGATGATGAAAGAAAACCAACAAATGATGGGGAATGATGGAAAAATGGAAATGAAAGATGAACATCAGATGATGGGCATGATGAAGGATAATCCTGAAATGATGCAAAAAATGATGGGCAATATGATGGATATGTCTGAGCAGGATTCTACAATGCGCAACAAAATGGCAGACATGATGACCGAACATCCCCGGATGATGCAAATGTGCATGCAAAAAATGAAAGACAAGGGTATGATGGGACCGGATGGTAAAATGAAAATGATGGATGCGGAAAACCAATCAGGAAATAAAGAACATCATCACCAACACTAAAATTAACAATCATGAAATATTACCTCAATAAAAAAATCAGTATGGATTTTGAGCAAGCTGTTCAGCTTGTAACCGAATCGTTGAAAGTAGAAGGGTTTGGAGTACTTACTGAAATAGACATTCAGGAAAAACTGAAAGAAAAACTGAATGTTGATTTCCGAAAATACAAAATTCTGGGAGCCTGTAATCCTGCTTATGCATACAAAGCATTACAGCAGGAAGACAAGATTGGAACTATGCTCCCTTGCAGCGTAATCGTTCAGGAATTGGAAAACAATGAAATTGAAGTTGCGGCTATAGACCCGGCTGCCTCTATGATGGCAATTGAAAACCCTGGCCTTGCAGGAATTGCCACAGAAATAAAAGAAAAACTCGAGAGGGTTATTGCCACCTTATAATATGGGGCATATGATTTAAAACTAATTAATAAACAATAAAGAAGGAGATTAATCATGCACGATTTTAATGGAATGGGTTGGGGAATGGGATGGGGCTGGATTTTAGGCCTTATCGTTCTCGCGACAATAATATGGATAATAGTAAGATTTGTAAATCAGAAAGACAGCGCTAACCAAACAACAAGCAAATCGGCACTTGATATTTTAAAGGAACGATATGCAAGGGGTGAAATAGATAAAGAAGAATATGAGGAAAAAAAGGGAAGTATTTAATAAAAGCCTCTTAAAACATTCGCTTTATTTTCCGAAACACATCTAATATATTAATAATGGACAATAAAAAACAGGAACAATATTACTGTCCCATGGAATGTGAGGGCAACAAAACTTATGATAAACCCGGTGACTGCCCGGTATGCAAAATGCACCTGATAACAGTGGCCCAACAGAAGAAGAAGCATCATCATCACCACGGTGGTAATAAAACTGGCACGCACGAACCATCACATCGAAAACATGAAGGTCATCCTGTGAAAGGCGAATATTACTGCCCCATGCACTGTGAGGGCGATAAAACCTACGATAAGCCAGGCGACTGCCCTGTTTGCGGTATGGACCTGAAGAAAGAAGAGAGTGTAAAACCTTCGGCAAAAGTTATTTATACCTGCCCTATGCACCCCGAAATCAGGCAAGACCATCCGGGCGACTGTCCAAAATGCGGGATGACCCTTGTACCTGAAAAAGGAGAAGAAACGAGCGATGAAGAAAAAGCCTATAAACAGATGTCAAAAAAGTTCTGGATTGCACTTATTTTGGCAGTGCCGGTCTTGATTATTGCGATGTCAGAATTTATTCCCTTTTTAAATCCTGAATCAATTGCCCCGGAAAAAGTATGGAATTGGATTGAGTTTGTTTTGGCTACACCGGTTTTGTTTTATTCAAGCTGGGATTTTTTCAGAAGGGGATGGAGCTCAATCGTGCGTTGGACGCCAAACATGTGGACATTAATATCCATTGGCGTCGGTGCTGCCTATATTTTTAGTGTGGTCGCCCTTTTATTGCCGGGTATATTTCCACCCCAGTTTCAGGATGGAAGTGGCAATGTCCATATTTATTTTGAAGCGGCTGCTGTGATATTAACCCTGGTGCTGCTCGGCCAGGTTTTGGAACTCCGCGCACACAGCAAAACCAATTCAGCAATTAAAGCCTTGCTGGGGCTGGTTCCCCCAATTGCCAGGCTCATCCGAAATGGCGAGGAAGTTGAAATCCCATTGGAAGAAGTAAAAGTTGGTGACTTGCTAAAAGTAAAGCCCGGGGAAAAAATTCCTGTTGACGGGATCATTTTTAAAGGGGAAGCAGTAATTGACGAAAGCATGATCTCCGGTGAACCTATTCCAGTGGAGAAGGCAAAAAATGATAAGGTGACCGGGGGAACAATTAACGGCAAAACAGTGTTTGAGATGAAGGCTGAAAAAGTGGGCAGTGATACGCTTTTGGCGCAAATCATTGAAATGGTAAACAAGGCAAGCCGTTCGCGTGCCCCCATCCAAAAATTGGCCGATACCGTAGCAAAGTATTTTGTCCAGATTGTTATTTCTGTTGCGGTTATTACGTTTGCCGTTTGGGCGATCTGGGGACCGGAACCGGCTTATGTTTATGCTTTTGTTAATGCTGTTGCCGTATTAATTATTGCCTGCCCCTGTGCCCTGGGACTGGCGACTCCCATGTCGATTATGGTGGGTACAGCACGGGGCGCCCAATCAGGCGTACTGGTGAAAGATGCCCGTGCCATCGAGGAAATGAATAAAGTGGATATCCTCATTATTGATAAAACCGGCACCATCACCGAAGGAAAACCAAGCCTGAATGGATTCAAATCATTTGGGAGACTAAGTGACCTGGAAATTCTGCAACTGGCGGCTTCTGTCGATGCAAACAGTGAACATCCGCTGGCTGATGCCATCGTGGCCGGTGCAAAAGCCAATAAACAGAAGCTTCTTAAGCTTGATAAATTTGAATCGGTAACCGGCAAAGGGGTACAGGCAGTTTATGAAGGTGGAAAAATCGGTTTGGGAAACCACCGGTTAATTAACGATTTTCAGGCTTCCCTGTCCGATGATCAGAAGAACCTTACTCAAGAATGGCAATTGAAAGGTCAGACGGTCATGTTTTTAATCATCAAAAATAAAATAGAGGGTATTGTAAGTGTTTCCGACAAAATAAAGAAGACCTCGTCCGATGCCATTAAAACTCTGCAAAAAATGGGTGTGAAAGTACATATGCTAACTGGCGACAATCAATTAACGGCCAAAGTGGTTGCCAATGAGCTGGGGCTGGATGGCTTTATGGCCGATTGCCTCCCAGACGACAAATATAAAAAGGTGAAAGAACTACAGGAACAAGGCCACGTAGTTGCCATGGCAGGCGATGGAATAAATGATGCCCCGGCACTCGAACAAGCCAATGTGGGGATTGCCATGGGTACTGGTACCGATATTGCCATGCAAAGCGCTGAAATCACCCTGGTGAAAGGCGATCTGAATGGGATTGTCCGGGCCAGGGATTTAAGCCGAAAAGTGATGAGGAACATTAAGCAAAACCTATTCTTCGCCTTTGTTTACAACGCCCTGGGAGTGCCTTTGGCGGCAGGGATTCTGTTCCCGTTTTTCGGAATCCTTCTCAGTCCTATTATTGCAGCTGCTGCCATGAGCTTTAGCTCAGTATCCGTAATTTCGAATGCATTACGATTAAGAACTCAATAAATATTAAAAAACAATAAGTAATAATCATTTTAAAAATTTGTAACAATGAAAAAACAAGCATTAATTTTATTAACAGTAGTATTCCTTATTCCATTTCTATTTGTAGCATGCGAGAAGGAAAAAACCGAAAACCCAACCAACTTAACAACAGATGTAACCGGGACATACAAAGGAAGCATCACACCATCTAATGATCCTGACAAAAGCCAGGATGCTATAATAGAAATTACCAGGGCAGATGAAAACACGGTGTATTTAAACATGATGAGTGATATACTTGATACTACCTTCATGCTGAATCTTTACGAAAATGAAGATAGTATCATGGTTTGCTTTACCGAAGAGCGCTTTTATGAAGAATATGGCCATCAACTTGACGAAGGACATCATATGATGGGTGAAGGCGACGATTGGAGTTGGATGCATCACATGGTGGAACAACATCAAACCGGTGAGGAACATTTCGGTGGATTTGAATTGGATCATCATACGTTTTCTTACAGTATCATCCCTGTGAATGAACCGGATGTTTATTATCAGTTTGAAGGAATAAAAGAGTAATCGAATACTAATTCTTAAAATAACAAATACAATTTAAACAATTTAAAACGGAGAAACTATGAAAAAGTTAATGAAGTCAATTTTAGCAATCACAATTGTGCTGGCAGGTTTTGGTAACCTTCAGGCACAAAAGGAAACTACAAAAACAGAAGAATTCAAAGTGTATGGCAACTGCGGCATGTGCGAAAAGCGCATCGAAAAAGCTGCAAAATCGGTTGATGGGGTTGAATCTGCCGACTGGGACCAGGAAACGACAATGATCACGGTAAAATACAATCCCGATGACGTGGAATTATTAGACGTTCACAAGGCCATAGCCAAAGTAGGCCATGACACCGAAAAAGCGCAAGCCGAAGACAAAGTTTATGATGCGCTGCCAGGTTGCTGCCAGTACGACAGAAGTGATGATAAGAAAGAAGAACAAGGCCACGATGGGCATCAGCATTAATTTATTTACGGGATCGGCCTGCCAATTAGGGCAGGCCTTTCTTTTTAAATTAAAATCAGTTCTAACCTGTCCAAATTGCGGAATTCGGAAAGAAGAAAACATGCCTGAGGATTCATGCCAGTTTTTCTATGAATGTGAAAATTGCCTTGTTATCTTAAAACCTAAGCAGGGTGATTGTTGCGTCTATTGTTCTTATGGGACAGTAAAATGCCCACCGGTTCAACAAGCCATAAAATGTTGTTAACTTTGTAATAATCATGAAAAAGGATATTGACAATAAGCTACAGTCCAAAAATATTAAGCCAACTGCCATGAGACAGTTGGTTTTACAGGTTCTGACTGAACAAAATACAGCTATCAACCTGCATGATTTGGAATTAAAATTTGACAGAGCTGATAAGGTTACGCTTTACAGGACATTAAGAACCTTTGAAGAAAATCAGCTAATCCATCGTATTGACGATGGAACCGGGGCCGTTAAATATGCCTTATGCCAGGAAAAATGCAATTGTCACCCCGAAGATTTACATGTTCATTTTCTCTGCACAAAGTGCAACCAAACGTATTGTTTAAACGATATTCCAGTGCCAACAATTAATCTTCCCAATAGCTTCTCCCTCGAAAGTGTGAATATGGTAGTGAAAGGCGTGTGTTCAAATTGCAAGCTCTAAGTTTGCAATCCGGTTGCATGAACTTTGTTGTATTTTTGCCGTTGTAATAATTAATAATTAGTTCTCATAAGAATGAAATTCATTGCAGTCATATTATCAGTTTATGTCATGGTTCTAACAGCCATGCCTTGTGCTGATGTTTTTGCTGCTGATACAAATTCTGTTACTTTAGAAGTATTTGAACAAAGTCATAGTCACTCACACGATGTTGATTTATGCTCCCCATTTTGTTTTTGTGATTGTTGTCAAACTCTATCACAAATTACAAAGCACTTCATTTTTCAGATTAATTTAGTAAGTTTTAATTTATCAATGTCTTCTTTGGTTCAGGATGAAATAGAATGTGCTATTTCATTTTGGCGACCCCCCAAAATTTAATTCAGTTATACTTTCTTTTTTTTACAATAGATGCAAGATAGATTCTCGCGTCTTTGTGATAATATTAATTAATACATCCTATTTATTTTAAGGATAATTAATTCTAAAGTAACAATACTGAATAATGTCATCTAAAAGATTAACTAAAAAGCAATTACAAGAAAAGCAATTTCTTGAGGACAAAAAATTCCGAAAGCAATTGATTGTCGGGTTTAGCGTGCTTCTCATAGGTACGATTATAACTCTGGTTTTCTTCACCTATTGGTGTGATACTAAATATGCCTATAGAAAATATTTTTTGTACGGCAAGGAAATACCTGGTGAGCTGGTTTGTATGAATGATAATAGTTTGCAATATCACGAAAGCTCAAAAGTCGTCAAAGAGAACAAAGCCTTCTATATGTGTAGCTCAAAATGCCAAGAGCACTTAAATAAACACTTTCGGGAAGTTGCTTATGCAGCAGATGCTTTTTCCGGTGATACAATTTGCAAGTCAGATGCTTTGATAGGATTGAAAGAGCGAGGCAAACCGGGAGTTATTTATTTCAAGAATAATCTAAACTTCAAAAAATATTATGCGACTAAACCAAAAAAATAAAATCAAATTGATAGCTCGAAAAAATAAAATCAAGTTGATAGCTCGAAAAAATAATATCAAATGATAAACAAAATAATATCTTTTTCAATAAAGAACAAGGCACTAATTGGGCTTATGACAATAGGCTTGATTATTGGCGGAATATATTCCATGACCAAAGTGCCGCTTGATGCCATGCCAGATATCACAAATAATCAGGTTTTGGTAATTACAACAGCACCCAACTTAGGTACAGAAGACATTGAACAGTTTGTAACGTATCAGGTTGAATTGGCAGTTGCAAACCTTCCTGACGTTACTGAAATACGAAGTGTCTCAAGGTTCGGGCTTTCTGTTGTAACCATTGTTTTTAAAGAAAGTGCGGGAACTTATTTACCCCGGCAATTAGTAAGTGAAGCCTTAGCAGAGGTAAAAGAAAAAATCCCAGAAGGATTTGGAGAACCGTTCATGGCCCCAATCAGTACAGGACTAGGCGAAATATATCAATACACGCTTGAAGTGCAACCCGGCTACGATACAATTTATGATGACATGGCATTACGAACCATGCAGGAATGGATTGTAAAAAGGCAAATGGCAATGCTTCCTGGTGTTGTTGAAGTAAACTCTTTTGGTGGTAGGGGAAAGCAATACGAAGTTGCAATTAACCCGGATAAACTTCGGAGCATGGGATTGACAATATCCGATGTATTTGAAACCCTTAAGGACAATAATCAGAATACCGGTGGTGCATATATCGAAAAAAACTTTCAAGCCAATTTTATCAGGGGCGAAGGATTAATGAGGTCGATTGATGATATTAAAAATACTTTAGTTGCAAACATCGATGGACAACCTGTTTTTATAAGGGATGTGGCAGAAGTTAAATACGGTAGTTTTGTCCGTTATGGTGCTTTTACAAAAAACGGGAAAGGTGAGGCTGTTGGTGGTATTGTAATGATGCTGAAAGGGGAAAACTCCAACGATGTAATTAGGGCAGTAAAGGAACGGATGACATTAATCCAAAAATCATTGCCCGAAGGCGTTGTAATAAAACCTTTTCTCGACCGCAGTAAACTCATTAAAAGTACAACTTCCACAGTTGCCGAAAACCTTTCGTTGGGTGCTTTAATAGTAATTTTTATCCTTGTAATATTTCTGGGAAATCTAAGAGGCGGTTTAATTGTGGCATCAACAATTCCACTTGCATTGCTCTTTGCATTTATCATGATGAAGTTGTTTGGGGTTTGGGCAAACCTGATGAGTTTAGGAGCGTTGGATTTTGGAATATTGGTGGATGGTGCGGTAATTATTGTTGAAAGTATGATTTTTTACCTTCATCGAAAGAACCTTATAGGCACCAAGCTTGACCAGCCAAAACGTAATGAAATAGCCTTTAATTCAGCCAGTAAGATGATGAACTCAGCATTCTTCGGTCAGCTAATCATTTTGATTGTTTTTATACCCGTATTAGCTTTACAAGGTGTTGAAGGTAAAATGTTCATCCCTATGGCTATGACATTCGGTTTTGCCGTATTGGGCGTGGTAGTGTTGTGTCTTACATACATACCAATGATGGCAGCCTTATTTCTTCAGCCGCCTAAAACAGATAAAAAATCATGGGGAGATAAAATCATTGGGAAACTTGAAAAAATATATAGTCCTGTAATTGAATGGGCACTTAAAAGAAGCCTTATTGTAATTATTATTGCTTTGGCATTATTAATCTCAGGAGGTTTTCTATTTACACGGATGGGTGCTGAGTTTATTCCGAAACTTGATGAAGGCGATTTTGCTTTTCAGGCGTTTTTAAAGCCCGGTACTTCATTAACCGAAGTCACTAAAGCTTCTACACGGTTGGAGCAAATTGTTATAGAGAATTTCCCCGATGAAATAGAAAGTATTCAAAGCAGGATTGGGGTGGCAGATTTACCCATGGATCCTATGCCAATCGACATTGCTGATATTTTTGTGATATTAACTCCGCAAGACCAGTGGACAAAAGCCGAATCTAAAAAGGAATTAATTGATAAGGTTAGGGAAAAAGTCAGTGTATTGCCCGGAATCAATTTTGAGTTTACCCAGCCTGTTGAAATGCGCTTTAATGAATTGTTGACGGGTATTCGTCAAGATGTTGCCGTTAAACTATATGGCGATGATTTGGAAATGCTGGCCGATAAAGCAGAAGAAATTGCCGGGCTAATTTCTGAAATTGATGGTATTGCAGCCGTAAAAGCTGAAGCCACAAGAGGATTGCCTCAGATTACAGTTAATTACGACAGAAATAAGCTTGGTCGATACAACTTGAATATTAAAGAGCTAAATACCATCGTTGAATCTGCTTTTAGTGGTGGTGTTGCCGGAAGTATATACGAAGGTGAGCGCATGTTCGACCTTGTGGTGAGATTGGACGAAGAACATCGAACAAGTATTGACGATATCCGAAACTTGTTTGTTAATCTTCCTGATGGTAATCAAATACCATTAAAAGAAGTTGCTGAAATAAGTTATCAGCCAGGGCCGATGCAAATTAGCCGTGACAATACGAACAGGCGCACCTATGTAGGGATTAATGTTGAAGGCAGGGATATTAAGTCGCTCGTGGAGGAAATCCAAACAACTTTAGATGAAAAACTGGAACTACCTACGGGTTACTATATTCGGTACGGGGGAGCTTTTGAAAACCTCCAAAGAGCTTCAAAAAGATTGTCTCTTGTAGTTCCACTCGCTTTGGCATTAATTTTCATGTTGGTATTTTTTGCGGTTAAATCGTTTAAACAAACCCTCATGATTTATGTAGCAGTACCATTTGCCGCTGTAGGTGGTGTATTTTCATTGTATTTAAGGGATATGCCTTTTAGTATTTCTGCCGGGGTAGGTTTTATTGTCTTGTTTGGTGTCGCAGTCCTCAATGGCTTGGTGTTGATTAGTGGATTTAATGAACTAAAAGCTGAAGGCAAGCTCCGCATAAACGAAATCATTAAAAAGGGCTCTATACGACGTATCCGACCAATTTTATTAACCGCATCAACCGATATTTTGGGCTTTTTGCCGATGGCTGTATCAGCTTCCGCAGGTGCAGAAGTTCAACGGCCTTTAGCAACTGTTGTAATTGGGGGCATGCTTACATCCACTTTACTTACCTTGATTGTGTTACCTATTCTCTATAAGTTTGTTGAGTCGAAAGGAAAAAGAATAAAAATTCCTAAACCGTCCATAGCTGTACTATCCGTGCTTTTTATAATCGTTGGCCTTGGCTTTTCTGGAAACGCTCAGGCTCAGGATTCATCGCTAACATTACAACTGGCGGTGGAAAGGGCTAAAGAAAAATACCCTTCTATAAAAGCAGCTCGGTTGGAGGTTGACAAACAAGAAGCACTAAAAGCTACGGCTTATGAATTTGGAAGCACTTCAATTTATACGGGAAAGGAAGAAGTAGGGAATAACTTCCCCGGGGTTCAAAATAAAATTGGAATTGAACAGACGAATATTGATGTATTTGGAATTTCAGCAAAAAGCAAATTAGCCAATGCCCGTACTCAACAAGCTGTATCAGGGCAAAACCTTACCGAATTTACACTGATCCGTGATGTTAGTTTTGCATGGTACAATGCTGTCTATGCCAAACAACAATTTCAGCTTTTCAAACAACTTGATACCTTGTACGCTAATTTTCAGAAGGCTGCCGAACTAAGATATAAAACACAGGCTACTTCTAAAGTAGAATATCTATCTGCATCCGTCAAGCACAAAGAATTGCAGGTAAATATAAAGAAAGCTGAAAGCAACTATTTGGCAACTTTACAAATTCTAAATCAATACCTTTTATTACCGACGATCTTTGATGTTAACATTCAGAACTTAGAACAGCAGGTTTTTGATATTGTTCCTGGCAGCGATTCTTTGAGTGGAAGCCCTTTGTTAAATTATTACTCAACCGGAATCAATGTTGCAGAATCTATTTGGAGAACAGAAAAGTCTAATTTCCTTCCCAAATTAAACTTGGGATATAAATTGCAATCGGTTGATGGTAATTCTGGTTTTTATGGTTGGGAAGCGGGTATCTCTTTTCCATTGGCGTTCTTTTCCCAATCCGGCAAAACAAAGGCTTCAAAAATTGATGTCCAAATTGCGAATCGGCGATACGAACAAAAACAACTGGAAATAAAAGCCGGATATAATCAACAAATTAGCCGATACCTTATATTGCAGCAAGTCATCGACTATTATCAAAAGGAAGCATTGCCACTAGCCGATGAGCAAATACAGGCATCTAATCTGGCGTATCGTCTTGGTAGTATTGACTATGTTCAGTTTATTCAGAACATGGAAATGGCTATCAATACTAAACAGGATTTTTTAAAACAACAGGCAGAGTATTATGAATTATCTGCCCAATTGAAATATTTAACAGGTAAATAATCGAAAAAATTATATAAAATGAAGACAAAAATATTTTTAGCATTTATCATGGTGGCTGCATTGTTATCGTGTAATTCAGAAAAAAAAGATAATCAAGAAGGAGAAGAACACGAAGAGCATGGTGTTGAAGGGGCGGTAGTTTTAAATGCCAGTCAACGTGAAGCCCTTGATTTAAAATTGGGGACTTTTCAGATGCGTAATTTAACAACGGTTGTAAAGTCAAATGGCCAACTGGAAGTCCCCCCGTCAAGCAGTGCCGAAGTTACTGCCATTATTGGTGGGAACGTAAAAGCAATTAGTGTTTTTCATGGCGACAAAGTATCCAAAGGTCAACAGCTTGCAATACTCGAACATCCCGACTACATCTCTTTACAGGAAGACTTTGCTGAAATATCCAGCAGGCTCGAATTTATAGAAAAAGAGTATGCACGCCAAAAAGAGCTTTTCGAGAATAATGTGGGAGCTGGCAGGGATTATCAGCAAACAAAATCTGAATACAATACAATTAAGGCTAAATATGAAGGCTTAAAATCACGATTGCAGTTGTTGAACCTTTCACCTGACAAAGTTAAAGAAGGTGAGATTTCAAATACAATAAGTATTAAGTCACCAATTAACGGTTTCATAAATGACGTAAATATAAAAGTTGGAACTTACGTTGATGCAAAAGACATATTAATTGGAATTACCGACAACAGCGCAATTCATGCCGATTTTATGATTTACGAAAAAGACGTTCATCTGATTAAGGAAGGGCAAAAAATACATTTTACTGTTTCAAACCGCCATGAAGAAGAATTAACGGCAACAATATTTGCAATTGGAAAAGAATTTGAGACTAATTCAAGGGCAGTTCATATTCATGCAAAAATAAATGAAAAAACTACGGGTTTAATTTCAGGAATGTACATTTCCGGGCATATTCATACAGATGAAAACTATACACGTACTTTGCCCAACGATGCTATTGTTACCGAAGGAACCAAGTCATTCATTTTTGTAATAGATACTGAATCTATGGATGAACATGACCATGATGAACACGATAACGGGAATGAAAGTCATGAAGAGTTAGCAAATCACGATAATGATGATGATGAAGGTCATGAGGAGGTTGAAAATCATGACAATGATAATGACGAAGGTCATAACCATGATGATCATACTAACGAATTAAATGATGAGAAGCATGAAATGACTTTCCGTATGGTAGAGGTTATTACTGGTCTTAAAGATGAAGGTTATACCGAAATAAAACTGATTGACCCATTACCGGAAAATACACAAATTGTAATGAACGTAGCATATTATTTAATATCGGATATGGGCAAAGAAGAAACTGAACATGACCATTAAAATTAGTATCATGAAAGAAATAAAAGCATTTATACGACCAAATAAAGTGAATAAAATTATTCAGCACTTAAAAGAAGAAGGTTTTGACAACATGACTATTTCTATGGCCGAAGGCACAGGGAAATTTCAGGACGATACAGCTTTTGTATCACAAAAATTTTCGATTACTGATAGTGAAATTGCTAAACTTGAAATTGTGGCAAAAGATGCTGATGTTGATACTATTACAAGTTTAATCTGTGAACACGGGTGTACACTTAATCACGGTGACGGAATTATTTACGTTTCCGATGTTGAAAAAGCATACCGTGTAAAAACAGGCCTGGAGAATGGAGAATAACTAATAAAAAAGTTATGGAACCTTTAACCAGAATGCAAATAATCGCAAAGCAAAGAGGTGGAAAATGCTTGTAAAAGAGATACATTAACAGTAAAGATAAATTACTTTGGGTGTGTAGTAAGGGGCATAGTTGGGTTTCAACTCCTTTTAGCATAAAAGTCAGGAAGAGCTGGTGTCCGCATTGTGCGGGCAACCAGCCCCTAGGCCTGGATGTGATGTGTAAACTTGCTCTGGATAAAGGTGGAAAATGCTTGTCTGATAAATATTTTAACGTAAAAACAAAAATGCACTGGCAATGTAAATCCGGACACATTTTTGAAAGTACTCCTGATTATATTAAACAGGGAAGATGGTGTCCAATATGTCATAGAATAAATTATAAACTTTAAAAATTAGAAATCATGAAAAAATTTAAGATTTTTTATCTGTTAGCAGTCGTTGTTCTGATAAGTAGTTGTTCTGTCATTCGCCCAGGTGAAGTAGGACTGAAAGTGCGTTATGGAAAAATTCAACCTGACATATTACTGCCCGGCGCACATGCACGAGGGATTATTGGCACAAAAATTAAACGTTTTGATATCCGGGTTATCGAATATTCCAATAATCTTGGATTTCATAGCATCGAAGGTATCGAAGTAACTTCTGAAATAACCCTGCTTTATCATTTAATCCCGGATTCAGTGCAAAGCATTTATCAGAAATTCGATGGCTATTACCAAAACACTCTTATCATAAACAATCTGATTACTGCCTTACGGCAGGAAGGGCTTAATCACAAAGCCACCGAACTCATAACCCAACGGGCCGAAATCGAACAATCTATTAAAGAAAAACTTACTGAAACCGTTGGCAAGTATGGCTTTTCGATAGACTTAGTGCTTATCAAAGACATTGACCTACCGGAAGCCGTAAAGCAAACCATCCAGGCAAAATTAAATGCCGAACAGATTTCACTGAAAACCGAAATAGATGTGGAGATTCTAAGGAAAAATCTTGATTTTCAAATTGAGAAACAGAAAAAAGAAGCCGAATTGGAAGTTACAAAACAGCGGATAGCGCTCGAGTTTGTTATTGAAAAACAAAAGAAAGAATCAGAACGTCTATTGATAGAATCTGAAGCCATCAAAAAGTCACAGGATATTTTAAACTCTTCGCTCACAGATAAACTAATTCGGTTTAAAGCACTGGATATTACCAAAGAACTGGTGAAGTCGCCAAATGCAAAAATTATTATCACCGACGGAAAATCTCCGGTGATACTGAGTGACAAATATTAACGAAAGAGATGCAAAAATATCCACGAATCATACTTTGAATGACTGGGAAATCGCACACGAACTGGATATAAAAGAAGCATTAAATTACATTAATCGTTTAACTAAAAACCACTTATGCCATGAACGCAACTTTGATATTATTTCTGATTTTTGAATTCGGATATTATACCCGGGCGCAAACCACATATCGCACAGTTGAAGGGAATATTGCCATTACTGGCGAGTTTAAGGGGGAAAGAGTTGTTGCTCAAAGCAGCAATCTTAACTTCTTCCTCAATTATACAACCAAAGTGTTCGTTGGTAAAATTGATTTTAAAACGCTTAGAACAGGGGTGGCATTTCTTGATTCGCTGATTCTATCTGATAAAAATTCGATGTGGGTCAATTTTTCAGGAACAATACCTGATGACGATTTTATAACATGGAACCATCCGGTGCTTAAATTAAATGTTCCTATAACGGTTAACGCTAATAATATTCAGGAACAATTAGTTTTAGTTGCCACCATTGAACACAGTAAGACATCGGTAACTTACGTCTGTCATTTATACGGCTTTGTTGGACTGAATATTTCCCAGTTTAATTTTGGTGTGGCCGGTCTTAAAGATACCGTAAATATTCAATTTGATCAATTGGTTTTAAAAAGACAACTTTGAATCGACTAATATAATGTTTAGCCTGAGAGTTGTATCGGTGAATTGAAACCAGCAAATGAAAAATAGATACGCTTTATCTTAGATAATAAAAACATAAAACCATGAAAAAATACAAATTAAATAACATGGATTGTGCATCTTGTGCTTCAAAAATTGAAGATAAACTTGCAAAATTGGATGAAGTAGAATTTGTTAGTGTCAATTTTGCAAATTCTTCAATGACAGTAGATACTGAAAATATTGAAAAAGTCAAAGCGCTAATTAAAGAGATTGAACCGGAAGTTGAAATTGAAGATGATAATAATGAAAAAACAACTGTTTCGTCAAACGAACTTGCTGAAAACAAATGGACAATTATAAAAGCAGTTACAGGTATTCTTCTGTTAATAGCAGGACTGATTTTTGAAGAGGAGATTCACAATACGCCCTTTCAAATTGCAGAATATTTGGTATTTGTAACAGCATACCTGATTGTGGGTTGGAAAGTTATTGCCTTGGCCGTAAAAAACATCTTAAGAGGCCAGGTTTTTAATGAACACTTTTTAATGACTATTGCAACCCTGGGGGCTTTTGCAATAGATGAAATGCCCGAAGCAGTTACAGTAATGTTGTTTTATGTTGTTGGTGAATTATTTCAGGATTTAGCTGTAAACCGGTCTCGAAGGTCTATAAAATCGCTGCTTGAAATTAAACCTGATTACGCTAATCTTAAAGACGGCGGAGATATAATAAAGGTTTCGCCGGAATATGTAAACATTGGTGACGAGATAGTAGTAAGAGCCGGTGAAAAAATTCCCTTGGACGGGTTGGTAGTTGATGGCAATTCTTTTGTTGATACTTCAGCACTTACCGGGGAAAGTGTCCCTCGAAATATAAAACTAAATGATGAAGTACTAGCCGGTATGATAAATCAATCCGGATTAATCACTGTTAAAGTCACACGTCTTTTTGGTGAATCTTCAATATCGAAAATCCTTGAAATGGTTGAAAATGCTACATCCAAAAAAGCAGAAACAGAAAAATTCATTACCACTTTTGCTAAATATTATACTCCTGTCGTAGTGTTTGGTGCCCTTCTGATTGCTGTTGTACCTCCGCTTTTAATAAGTGGGGAAACTTTTAGCGATTGGATTTACAGGGCGTTGGTGGTACTGGTTATTTCCTGTCCCTGTGCCCTGGTAATCAGTATTCCGCTCGGGTACTTTGGTGGTATCGGCGGTGCTTCAAGAAAAGGAATTCTGGTGAAAGGCTCAAACTTTTTGGATGCACTGACACAGGTAAGAACCGTGGTATTTGATAAAACCGGAACCCTGACAAAAGGAGAGTTTAAAGTTTCTGAGATTGTTGTTTCGAACGGTTTTTCTAAAGAAGAAATCCTGGAATATGCCGCTTATGCAGAAACCAATTCAAACCACCCGGTTGCGAAATCAATTTTAGAGGCTTTTAACGAAAAGACAGATCAATCAAGAATTAAACAAGTCGAAGAAATTTCCGGGCATGGCATTAAAGCTATTATTGATGGGACAATAATCCTTGCAGGCAATGACAAACTATTGCATAAAGAATACATTAAGCATCCTGTTTGCAATGTAGAAGGAACAGTAGTTCACATAGCAATTGATTCTATTTATGCCGGGTACATCATTATTTCGGACACCCTGAAAGAGGATGCCATTGAAGCAATTGAAAAATTAAAAGCAAAGAATATCCAAACGGTAATGCTTACAGGCGATAGCAAATTTGCCGCCGCCGCTTTTGCTAAAAAATTAAAGATAGACAAATACTTTGCTGAGCTCTTGCCCGAAGATAAGGTAAAACATATCGAGATTTTAATAACGGAAAACAAAGGAAAGGTCGCGTTTGTTGGCGATGGTATTAATGATGCACCGGTAATTGCCCGTGCCGATGTGGGAATTGCCATGGGCGCACTGGGTTCTGATGCAGCAATTGAAACCGCCGATGTTGTTTTAATGACAGACTCACCTTCGAAAGTTGTTGCAGCAATAGATGTAGCATCCCGAACACGGACAATTGTTTGGCAGAATATCATTTTTGCACTGGGAGTTAAGACTGTTTTTATTATTCTGGGCATTTTTGGAATTGCCACCATGTGGGAAGCCGTATTTGGCGATATGGGAGTTGCTTTGATAGCAATATTGAATGCTACACGTGTTTTAAAAGGGAAGTAGGTTCGGTAGATATTATAATTATTTGTAAATTAATAAACATTTAAAAATTAAACATTATGAACTATTATTTTAACAAAACACTTGAAAATGTAACTTTCGATAAAGCCATCGAAAGAGTAACAGAAGAATTGAAAAAAGAAGGTTTCGGCATCTTAACCGAAATTGACGTGCAGGCAACATTAAAAAAGAAGTTGGATGTTGATTTCAGAAATTACAGGATATTAGGGGCTTGTAATCCTCCTTTTGCATACAAAGCATTACAGGCTGAAAATAAAATCGGAACAATGTTGCCCTGCAACGTCATTGTGCAACAAATATCTGACACTCAGATTGAAATTGCAGCTGTCGACCCTGTTGCATCTATGCAAGCAATAGGAAATGAAAACCTGGGGAATATCGCTAATGAAATAAGGTCGAAACTTGAAAAAGTTATTGAAAACATCTAATTGATCAATTCTCTATTGAATAATCTAAAATTTTAAAAATGATAAAAAAAACAAGAAGTAAGTTATTCGCCTTGGCACTTAGTCTCATTTTTCTTTCCGGGGGTGCTTTTTCTCAAAAAGTATCAAATGCTAAAGGAACCATAGGCAAAGAAAAGGGTGAGGACATGATTGTGGTGTGTGTATTTGGGACAAAAGCCTGCATGCCACTGGCTATAGATGAAAGTATGAAAACAGACCTTAATGGTGAGATGGTGAGTTTAATTGACTTGCCAGCAGGTTTATACATTGAAGTTGAACTGGAAGAAACAGTTGAAGGTAAAAGTCGAATAAAAAAAATAAAAACCGATATTGATAAAACTGTCATTTGTTTCACAGAGATGGATGAAAAGGAAGAAGTGAGATTGAACACACTACTTGAAAATACAAATGGAATAAGAAATTATAAGTTTTACGATGCTTCTTTGCAGGTTTACATTGAATATAATCATGAACTTATCAATTATGAGCATCTTGAAAAGGCAATAGTGGATGCAGGTTTTAAAGTTGAATGACAATAAAGCTTTATTGATGTCAAATGAAACCAATTCATAAAAATTAAATTAACATTAAAAATTAAAAACATGAAAAAAAGTAAATTAGTTTTCAAAAAAGCAATCTCTAAGATTTTTGTTCTTGGAGTACTTAGTGCCATTATCTTTACTTCTTGTAAAAAGGATGAAGACCCCAATGTCACAAATTTATTAGCATCTGAAGTAGTGGGGACATATACCGGAACATTAAAAAATTCAACTACAAACGAAAGTAAGACGGCTACAATAACCGTGAGTGTGCAAAATGACAGTTTAATCCAATTGCATTGTATAGCTGCAAATTTTGATTCAACATTAATCCTACAGTTATATCAAAACTACGATAGTATCATGGTTTGTTTTACAGGTCAAGACTTTTATAATGAATATGGGCATAACACTAATAATTATGACTTTTGTAACAGTCAACAATCAGGATGGATGAACAGCAACTGGCATGGAGACAATTGGGCAGGTAACCAACAGTGGAATGCCTGGACGAATCATATGAATACACAGCATAGTCAAAATGATTTGCATTATGGTGGATTTAATCCAACCATGAATTCATGTAATTATAATTTTTCAATGCAAAACGGTAACACCAATTATTTTGAGGTATTTGATGGAATTAAAAATAATTAAATACTACATAATATATCTGTCAAATCTCGATGGATATTTGATAGATTTAATCATGAAAATCCAATTAAATTATTAAAATTCACAATAAATTTAAATCAAATGAAAAACTTAAAAATCATTTCATTATTAATCATTGTATTTGCAATACAATCGTTGTCAGCTCAAGAACACCAAAAGTTTTATTTTAATAAAACTGTAAAGGGATCATTTGAGGATGTAACTAGTAAAGTTAAATCTTTATTGAAAGAACAAGGATTTGGAGTAATTACAGAAATTGATATGGATGTTACATTAAAAGAGAAATTGCAGGATGTAGAGATGAAACCATATAAAATTTTGGGCGTCTGCAATCCTTCCTTTGCCTATCAAACACTTCAAATTGAAGAAAACATAGGTCTTTTTCTACCCTGTAAAGTGTTAGTTAAAGAAATGGGAAATGGAAGTATTGAAGTAGTAATGGTGAATCCTTCCGCTTTGATGAAAATGCTTGGGAACACTGAGCTTGAAAAAATAGCCCAAAAAGTAACGGATAAATTTTTAATTGCTCTTGAGAATCTTTAGCATTTAAAATGTACAAAACTGAATTCACCATATTATATTAAAAATGGATTGCCCTTTTGAGGAATCCCTCATCAGGATGAAACTGGAAGGGCTTTCCATTATTAAAAGTTTGGTTTTCGATATTGAAGCTTGGAAAATGAATTTAATATGACTCATTCACACGAACATACAATAAACAAAGGACATAGCAAAGCCTTTGCCATCGGTATTGGTTTAAATATTGCCTTTGTAGCTGTAGAAATTTTTTATGGACTGATAGCCAATTCGTCAGCTTTATTAGCAGATGCAGGGCACAATGCCAGTGATGTTCTAAGTTTAATATTTGCGTGGACAGCAGTCTGGCTTGCAACCATAAAACCAAAAGGAAAATACACCTACGGTTTGCGCAAAACAACCATCCTTGTATCAATCCTCAACGCGCTTTTGTTGTTTGGGGCCGTAATTTTCATTGGCTGGGATGCCATTGGGAAACTTAATGATCCAGAACCTGTTGCAGGCACTCAGGTAATGATTGTGGCAGGAATAGGTGTGCTTATCAACACCATGACAGCCCTGCTGTTTATGAAAGGCCAAAAAGATGACCTGAACATCAAAGGAGCTTTTCTTCATATGGCCGCCGATGTTGGGGTTTCGTTAGGTGTCGTTATTGCAGGATTATTGATTAGCCTTACCGGAATTCAATGGATTGACCCGGTAATGAGCTTTATAATTATTCTTGTAATACTTTGGGGAACATGGCGATTATTTACCGACTCGATAGATCTGGCCCTGGATGCCGTACCCAAACATATCGATCTGGAAAAAGTACGCGAATTGCTATTGTCAACCAATGGCATTGATGATATTCATGATCTGCATATTTGGGCTATGAGCACAACCAGGGTGGCTTTAACGGCGCACCTTATCATGCCCGAAGGTTATGATGATAATTTTATTTCAAATTTACAGGAACAATTGCAGGATAAATTTGGCATCGGGCATACCACACTTCAAATTGAAAACAAAAAGATTGAAGAAAATTGTGTGACGGAATGCTGACAAAAAACAAACAAACTAAAAAACCATTTCCAGTGTTTTTTCAGGTTTTTGTGCTTTTAATTAGTGAAATGTTTTACTTTTATTATAGCAGTGACAATCAACCAAAGAATCTTACCTTTGTAAGCCACAATCAGGCCGGTTGAATGAAAAATTTTTTCTGCTTAATGGTTTTGATCAAAGTTTTTATTGCCGCGGAGTTTATAAACCCACCTCCGGTGTTTGGCAGTAAAAATGACCTTGAAAAGGAGGGGTTGAGCGATACTGTTCGATCCCTGAAGGAAATTGTTTATTCCGTTTCCAGTGGTTTTGATAATATGCAGTATGATCAAATAATCTCGGATCAATACACATTTTATAATACTGATGGTAATAAATTGGAAACATATACTTACAAAGAAGGCCTGTTGTTTTCGGTCGTCAAGTATGAATACGATGAGAATAACCATAAAAGCTGTTCAAAGGATTTTACTGCAAATGGTGAACTTTATCTGCCTGTTACCTATTCGACGAATCAAAAAGGTTTTATTACTGAGGCAATTTACGACAGATCCTTACAAAAGATGTTCGATGATAAAAGGAATCCCATTGATGTTGAGTACGAAAAATATTACCAGAATCTTTATACAAAAATTGTTTATCAAAATAGTTATAATGGGAATGTCCAGACCGAAGCGTATTTTAAGCCTGACGGGGATTTGTCGGGTAAATATGTATATGGATATGATTTTAGAAGGGTGAAAATTTCGGCAAAATACTATAACTCTGAAAGAAAGTTATCCTGGAAAAAAAAATTCACCTATAATTCAAGAGGGGATGTTGAAGTTTGTAAACTTATCATAAGCCATCGCCTGGCTATGACCTCAACTTTTGAGTATGAGTACGACGATAAAGGAAATTGGACGAAAAGGGTTGAAAACAAGGTAATTGAAGAAAGTATTCTCACCCAGGATTTAGATGGCAATACCACCATTACCTTAAGGGAAATCGAATATTATTACTAAGAATAATTTTCTTTTTTGGAAATTTTTCTTGACTTACCTCAAAAAGTTATTAACTTTACCCTCGGGAAAAACTAAAAATAAGGGATTAATTTATGAAGCGTTTACGCCTCAACGCTTTATTGATAAGGTAATTAGCATTATGACTGTGTCTAAATCCATATCAATTTTCACTTTTCTATTTCTGGGTTTTACGGCTTTTTGCCAGATTGGCATTTCAACCGCCAACCCGGAGATATCTGCTGAATTGGATGTTGTGTCAACATCAAAAGGGGTATTGGTGCCTAGGGTTGTATTAACCGTTAGTCTTGAAAATCCGGGCCCTGTAACCAATCCGGCTGTCGGGCTATTGGTTTTTAACACGGGGCCTAACCAGGAACAGGGTTTTTATTACTGGTCAGGAACTGGCTGGACACTAATTAACTCTCCTTCGGCAGACGATGTGAGCGGTCCGGTGTCGTCCACTGATAATGCAATGGTACGGTTTGATGGAAATACCGGGAAAGTCATACAAAATTCGCAGGTTTATTTGAATGATGCCGGGGATATTACCAATGTAAATAACCTTACGGTTGATGGTTTCAGAATGACAGCAGCCCCATCACCGGGATATATTCTGGTTTCAGATGCCTCTGGCAATGCGACATGGCAAAGTGCCCCACCTATTGATATTGAGGAAAACAACATACTCATAAGTGCGAATGTAAATTCCCTGAATTTTAGCGAGGGGATCCAGGTACAGGATGTTGGAAATGAAAAGGCAACGGTTACTTTTTATGCCAATAATGTCAGCCGTAGCCTGATTCAGCTTTCATCCAGCGATTCGCTTGATTTAAACGACCTGTTCGCAAGTGTTGCTATCCCCTGGGATATTGTGCAGCAAAGAGATTATGGGTATTTTGTGCATTCCACATCAAATAATCCCAGCCGGGTCCAGGTGCTAACACATGGGATTTATGAATTTAATTATATGTTTAATACCATTAGTAAAACTGTGATGAGGAAAACTTTAAGAGCCAGGTTGAGAAAAAATGGTTCTATATACATACCAAATGTAACTTGCTATTCATTTAGTTACAATATGGCTGATCAGGAATCATCGCATGTGAGTTCATCATTTTTGGTTGAACTGAATGCCAATGATTATATCGAGTTGGTTACAAATGGGCAAACCAATCCCGGCCCGTTAAATTTGGTGCCTTATGAAAATGTATTCTTTGTAAGGTTAATGCGGGAGATAGAATGATAAATGAAAGGTAAAATTATGAATCGGGAAACTACTAACAACGTATTTTTCAAACATAAATCCGGATGGCAGATTGTTCAAGATTTGCGGTTTTCCTTATTTCTTGTTATTTTTTGTTTGACAGGAAATTATGTTTCTGCGCAGGTAGGTGTCCAAACCGATACTCCTGATCCTTCTTCTGCACTGGATATTGTTTCATCCAATAAGGGGCTGCTTGTCCCGAGGGTTACTTTGTCTGCGAGCCTGCTGAGCCCAAGCCCGGTTGTTGCACCTGCCACCGGATTGCTTATTTATAATTCCGGGCCCAATCAGGAACAGGGGTTCTATTTTTGGAACGGTTCGATGTGGATCATGCTGAAACCCGCTGATGCAAACGATGTGGAAGGTCCTGCTTCTTCAACCGACAATGCAGTTGCACGTTTTGACGGAACAGATGGCACCCAGATTCAGAATTCTTCAGTAATAATAGATGATGCCGGAAATATGACCGGTGTAAACAATCTCACAACTTCGGGCTTCAGCATGCCTACGAATGCTGGTATTGATAAAGCATTAAGCAGTGATGCCCTCGGCAACGGAACATGGGAGGATGCCTTACCACTGGATGTTGAACAAAGTGACGTGATTGTGGCACCTGCTGTAAGTACGCTGAATTTTCAGGGAGCGGTGGATGTGGTGGATAACGGCAACAACAAGGCAACGGTTACCGTGAGCCAGAGTATTAGCGAGGAAGAGGTTATCCAGGTGGGCTCCACCTCAAATATTAATGTAAACAGCCTGACGGTACCGGTAGCAATTCCCTGGGATGTCGAAATGTTTAAGGATTCCACCTCCTTTACCCATTCCATCACTTCCAGGCCAAACCGAATTTCGGTAGTGGCAAATGGCACTTATGAAGTTAACTACATGTTTAGTTTGATTAACCAGGAAAACAAAAAGGTAACACTTCAGTCCAGGATCAGGAAAAATGGAAGTATTTACATCGTAAGTAGCGCTGCCTATGCTTTTTCCTATAGTCAATTTGATGATAAATGCAGCCTTGTCAGCAGCTCATTTCTGGTTGATCTTAATATGAATGATTATTTGGAAATATTGGTCAACGGACAAACAAATGAAGGTGTCGTGAACCTGATCCCAAACGAAAGCTTGCTTTTTGTACGAATTTTAAGGTCGTGGTAGATGGCGGTGAAAAGAAGAAATATTAATTTGTATCTTGCCCTGTTGATTGTAACAGCGGGTTCATCATTTATAAGTGCCCAGTTTGTAGTATCCCCCGGCAGCGCAATTACCATCAAGCAAGGATCAAGCTTGTATATTGGCGATGACCTGTTGTTGAAATCCGATGCCACATCATCCGGTTACTTTGTCGATCAAACAAACAATGGTGATTATACCATCACCGGAAGTAAAACGGTTGAACGATACCTCACCGCAAATGGGTGGCACAATACCTCATCACCGGTGAGTAATGAATCCAGCGATGTTTACACAGGTACCGATCTGGTTTTTTATTACAACGAAACCATCATTTTAAATGATTGGAATTTTGGGTGGGTATTGTATCAGGGGGGGCTTACGGTAATGAAAGGGTATGACGTTTTTTTGCCAGGGCCAACCACGGTTTCCTATTCGGCCAGATCTACTCAATCGTTAAATACTGGCGGATACAGCATTGGCATCACGCGGACCAACGTCCCCAATGGTGAAATCGAAAGCCACAAAGGATGGAATTTGATTGGCAATCCATATCCCTCGCCTGTGGATTGGTTAACGGAAGCAGGATGGGATAAATCGGACATTAACGATGCGAAATATATCTGGGATCCCGTAAATGACAATTACACCATATTTCTTGGTGGTAACGAGCCAATTGGTATAAATGGGGTATGTAATCATTACCCGTGATTTTGATTTATAATTTCTTTGTATGAGACAGGTTCAGTTATCACAGCCTGTTCAATTAATCGCAAGAATAAAAGCCCTCTGCTTGTTGAT
>JABMQA010000344.1 GCA_013203545.1 Bacteroidota bacterium | reverse complement strand
TCAAGCTTCACATTGTAATTATAGGTTCCGGCAATGATATCTTCAAAAATATAATTCCCGGCAGGATTGGAAAAATCTCCGAGTGTTATTATTGCATCGCTCAGTGCAATACCATTTTCATTTTCAACCTCAAAAGTTACAGTATAATGTGGTTGAAAAACTGACATACTTTCCACTTCCCACACTACTTCATAAGTTGCATCCGTATCAGGGAAATCAGCATTAAGGCAAATGAATACCTGTTGTCCGGCTGCAAATTCAGAAATATTAAATTCGGTGTATTGAAAATCATCGCCTGTTCCAATGGATGAAATGTACTCTCCAATTACATCCCAGTTCTGACCATCGTTGCTGATCAGGATTTGTGCAGTACCGCCCATAGGCTCAATCCAAAACCTCTGATTTATACCTAATGTTACCTGGCCAATATCAGAAGCATCCAACAATGGCGTAATGAGGCGTGCATTAACCGCCGGACGCCCAATATTATGTATTAATGTGTGAGGAAACGGATCCAGAGCAAACTCCCAACTAAAACTGCCGGTCAATATTTCATTTCGCCATCCTTCGGGAAGTTGTCCGTCTGCAAAATCTTCCACCCAGGGAAAATCACTAATGACGACAAGTTCGGTCATCACAACCATGACATCCATATTTTGATCAACCACAGTAACCTGTCCATAGCTTGTGATGTAGTTGCTAAGTTCAACCATATAATTAAATGTTCCAGCAGGTACTTCATCAAACATATAATTATTTGGCGGGTTGACAACATCATTCAGGGTAATAACGGCATTTTGCAGCGGATTTGCTGCTTCATCCACAATCTCAAAAGTGACCATAAAAAACAACTCGGTGCTTGTAAAACTCCAGATAGGGCCCTCTGTTGAATTGGCATGATCGTCGTGTGCAACAATTTTCCAGAAATATTGAGTATAATAATCCAAAACTCCGGGATCGTAAGTATTTTCTGAAATTCCTTCGCTAACAAGCGGAGGGTCAGCCTGGGTACCAAAATAAACATCATAAGTTAACGGGTCTCCATCGGGATCGGTGCAAACCCAACTAAGTGCTGATTCGATGGGGTTCCCGATGGAACCATTTGCAGGATTTGGGTCTGACGGTGTAGCCGGCGGTTCATTAATAACTTCACTACCCTGAATACATCTTACACCAATAGCAAGTGCTTTGCCGTAATCATTCCGCATATTTGAGGTTAGTGCATAATAAATACCCCGCATAATTGAATTGTCGTCAGTCAATTGCGTTGAAGTCCAGTACATCCCAAACTGACCCAGATACGAAAAGGAGTCTCCGGCCGCATAACCACCGGCAACAGCTGTGAAGCCACTACTATTGGTTGCACCAACATTTGGGGCTGACCAATGGTTGGTTCCAATCTCTTTTAAATGACCACCAACATCCGAGCCTCGCCAACTCCAATTATCCCATTCAGGATCTCCAACCGGATATTGACTGTCAACAGTTCCTTCCAGTATTTTCCATTCGTTGTCGGTTGGCAGTTTCCATCCATTCGGGCAAATCCCCTCGCTACCTTGCACCGTGGTATATTGCATCATTTCATTCCATTGATACAAACCCCCATAGTTATCGCAGTTTTCAGTGGCATTCTCATAACAATACTTTTCGAGCGTTTCATTATTTGTCATTTGAGTCGATGCATCAATACGCTCACCAATGTTCAGATTTTCTGCCATCCAGCATTGATCACCAATCTGCACTGTAGCATAGGATTGATTGTCGCGGAGATCAATAAGTGAATCGCCACATATAAATCCTCTTGTCAAATCTATTTTTGATCCTTTTTTTTCATCATCAATTATGGTTTTTTCTTGTTGCTGAATTGTTGTTTCGACCAGGACGAATTCCTTGGCAGGATTCGAGGTAATGGATTGTTGTGCACGAGTTGAGCTTGATATTAACAACAAAAATATAATCGTTAATTTCAATATTTGTAAATTTGGTTTCATGATGCTTTTTTGGATTTTGATGATAAAGATAAAATCTGGAACAATACTTAGTTTAATTTGTCATCTAAGAAGCTGTCTAAAAATGATATTAATATTTGATTAGCCCCGTCCTTCAGGGCGGGGAGTTGTATTTAATGTAAGTGAATTCAGCAAAATCCAG
>JABMQA010000343.1 GCA_013203545.1 Bacteroidota bacterium | reverse complement strand
TTGCCATTTTTTTTCGTTATTGGACTGTTACAATGTAAACACTTTTTTTATTCATAACCTTTGATTTAATGCAAAGTTAATAAAGATAAGGATTACAGAAGATCTCAGCCTCCTTTTTGTCCATTAAGCCTAAAATGATGAAACAACAAGTACTGTTTTTAACTTGTATCCTGGTATTTGTGCTGATAAGCAGTACAAGCTTAGATGCCCAGAATATAGCCATCAACAGCGATGGCAGCGCACCCGATTCATCCGCCATGCTGGATATCAAAGCGGAAAATATGGGGTTATTAATCCCGCGGATTACTGAAGCCAACCGGCCATCCGATCCCGCAACCGGTTTGCTGATCTATCAAACTAACGGCGAAAAAGGATTCTATTATTATGATGGCACCGGCTGGCAAAAAGTTGGGAGTATTGAAGAACTAACGGCTTTGATAGATGTTGAATCTGCCGCACGGAAAGTTGCCGATATTACCCAGCAGGTAAACATCAACAATGAAGCCACAACCCGGACTGCTGCTGACATTACCCTGCAAACCAATATTGATACTGAAGAAAGTGCCCGGCAGGCAGCAGACAGCGCCTTGCATACAGAGTTGGATACAACACAATCCGGTGCCGGCCTGGCTACGGATGGAAGCTACACTGCCAATGCGGCAGCCAACTACATTAAATTGGCTACTTCACTCACCGATGCCGATAACATACTGGATACACAGGTAAAAAGCAATACAGATAATATTTCAACAAATGTTGGAAACATTGCATCCAACACCGGCAAGTTCGGAACAGCGGGCACGGTGGAGGCGTCCAAAGCAGTAGTTGTGGATACCGGTCGCAACATCATCAATTTTAATAACATCCAGGTTGATGGAACCATTACCAGCGGCAGTTCCATTGTTATTGATGGTACAGGGTCAACCCAGGGAAGCATCACCGAAAGCCATGGGAAAATATCTTTTGGTGATGAAATGCTTGTTACTACAGGTATTGTTGGTGTGGGAACAGCCAGCCCGGAAGCCAGTGCAATTCTCGAAGCCACCAGTACCTCCAAAGGCTTTCTGCCGCCCCGTATGACAACTGTCCAGAGAGATGCCATCATCAGCCCAGTTGAAGGATTGGTAATTTATAATACAAGCAACAAAGCACTCGAGGTGTTTACGGGAACATTCTGGGGTTCCGTCACCGGAGAGTTTATTTGCAGAAACCAGTTTTTGGATAGTGAAGGAAATGTCTATAATACTGTAAAGATTGGCTCCCAATGCTGGATGGCCGAAAACCTGAACATCGGTACCCGTATCAATGGCAACATCGACCAATCCAACAACGGCACAATAGAAAAATATTGCTCTTTCAATATCGAGACAAATTGTGATGTTTACGGTGGCTTGTATCAGTGGAACGAAATAATGCAATATTCCACAACTGAAGGAGTACAGGGCATATGTCCGACAGGCTGGTATTTGCCGACGGATGCCGAATGGATAACTTTAACGACTTATATAAGCAGCCGGCCGGAGTATTTGTGCAACAGCAATGCAAACAATATTGCCAAAGCCCTGGCAGCTACTACAAATTGGGATGCAGATACAAACACATGTGCTGTTGGTAATAATTTAGCCGCTAACAACGCTTCGGGCTTTACAGCTCTGCCGGGCGGCTACCGGGGCACCAGTGGGAACTTCATTAATCTGAGCAACGGCGGCTACTGGTGGTCGTCCACGGAGTACTCGTCTACCTACGTGTGGCTGCGCGTGCTCCGCTACTATAACGCGGATGTAGGCCTTGGCCGCAACACTAAGGAGTATGGTTTCTCGGTGCGTTGTGTCAGGGATGAATAGTCTATTTGACGATTTTCCTATCCACCAGTGGGCGGACGGGTGAAGTCCGTTTGAATATTTTGTTATTTAATGATTGTATTTTTCCATGCAGGAGGTACCGGAAATATTTCAACTTTTGATTAACGCAGTTATTGAAATTGAAGAAATTATTAAAAAAAAAGTTAAAGTTGCTTGTCCTTAACGTTTTCCATAATTTCAGCGAATAATTTCATTATCTTGCACCTCTCAAAAAAAATGCCTTATGAAAAACATTTATCACCTCAGAATCCTGTTGTTTTTCTTTATTATTTTTCAAACAGGAATCGTCGCTCAGAACATTTCCATCAATACCGATGGCAGTCCTCCCGATTCATCAGCCATGCTTGATATAAAATCTTCGGATAAAGGATTGTTAATTCCACGGCTCGAATTCATCAACAGACCGGCCGTTCCTGCCACCGGACTTTTGATTTATCAAACTGATAACAGTCCCGGGTTTTATTATTTCAATGGTAACACATGGCTTAAAATAGCAGATTTCACCCAGTCGGATTGGAACCAGGCCAATGCCGCTGCCGCTGATTACATCAAAAATAAGCCGGAAAATGTGAGCGTCTTCAATAATGATGCAGGTTATCTGACAGCAGAAGTAGATGGGTTGGTTACCAACGAAATCCAGGAGTTATCCAAAGAAGGACAGGTGGTTTCATTATCGCTAAATGGCGGCTCTTTTACCGATGAGGTTGACGACCACGACTGGGGTGTGACTGGTGATACCATATATCATGAAAACGGGGCTGTTGGGGTTGGCACCGTGCATCCGCAGGCAAAATTGGATGTGGAAGGAGATGTTAGAAGTTCCGAACTTAGTGCTTACGGAAATAAGCTGGTTCAGGCTGATAACGATGGTATCCTGCAGCCCCTGATTCCACCTGAACAAACCTCAACAAATCCACATGCCACTTCTTCAACAGGTGACAGCTTGTTATACCCTGTAGATCTTCAAATTCAGGAAAATTATGCATTCGTCAGTTCATATTTAAACAATAAGTTGGTTTCATTCGATATTTCCAACCCTGAGAATATGGAAGTTAGAGGATCAAGCTATGACAGTCTTTTGGGCGCAGGTGCTTTTACCATAAACGATACACTTGCTTTTGTACCATCACCATTTAACAACAAACTGGTTATCTTTAGCATTGCTGATCCGGAAAATCCCACATTCGTTGCCGAAATATCAGATAGTCTTAATGGTCCCTACTACGCATATGTGGATTCCAATTATGTATTTGTCTCCTCAAGGCATAATAACAGGTTGGTCGTTTTCGATGTCAGCGACCCGCAAAATCCTTTGTTGGCAGGTTATACCGGTGACAGTTTGAGTGGCCCCTCCGAAATAGTGATTGAAGGCAACTATGCCTATGTAACAAGCTATCAAAATAACAGGCTCCTGATTTATGATATAAGTAATCGTGGAGATCCGCAGTTGAAAGGATACTCTTCCGAATCATTGGAAATGCCGCAGCGGCTCGCATACAAAGATCATTATGTTTATGTTTCCTCTTCCGCAAATGATAAACTTGTCGTTTTTGACGTGTCAGATCCTGCCAACCCCCTGAAGGTTTCTGAGGTTTCTGATGCGTTAGAAAATCCTGTGGGTGTGAGTATTTACGATGATATTGCCTTTGTGGCCTCAGCCGGCACCAACGCATTCGTTATGTACGACATCAGCAATCCCTCCAATCCTGCATTTATAGGTAATTCCAGTTCCGGATTGCTGGCACCTTTTGTAATCAGGGTATCCGGAGATTATGCTTTCGTTGTCTCCTACGGGAACAACAAGGTGGTTGTTTTCAATCTTTTACAGTCCTATATGCTTGGAGGTACCAATGGAACTTCATGGATAAATTACGAGAACCTCAGCCCCTGGAAAACCAATGGATCGAATGTGTGTTATAATTCCGGTAATGTTGGGATCGGAACTTTGATGCCTGATGCATCATTGCATGTTGAAGGAAATACCCGGCTCGCTGGAGATACAAAACTGACCGGGAATGTCGGCTTTACAGGTGAGAGATTCGGGATAGGTACGGAGTATCCGAATAAATTACTTCATGTGAATGGGGATTCCTATTTTGAGTCAGGAAATGTAGGCATTGGAAAATTATGGCCAGCTGCGAAATTGCATGTTTATGGAGATGCAGTATTTGAAAGTGGCATGGTGGGTATTGGAACAACCAGCCCCAGCAGCCAATTGGAAGTTAACGGTGATTTCCATCTTACAGGGGAGTTTAAAGATGCTTCTGGTGATGATGGTAGTTTAGGACAATTCCTAACCGCCACCTGGTCAGGTACCAATTGGATGGATCTTCCCAACGATAACGACTGGACTATCGCAGGAAATAACATGTATGCAGCAAATACCGGTAATTTGGGCATCGGTACAAATTTTCCAAACAACAAACTGGAAGTTCACGGTGACCTTCGCCTCACCGGAAAATTTAAGGACTCTTCTGGAGATAGCGGAGATCCTGGTCAGTACTTAACCGCCAACTTGCTTGGTACAAACTGGATTGACTTACCTGATGACAATGACTGGATTGTCTCAGGAAATGACACCTATGTAGCAAATAGTGGTAATGTGGGTATTGGTACCACATGGCCAATTCGTAAACTGGAAGTTTTAGGTGATTTTGGAGCGGCTTCCAATGGTGCTGAATTCAAGCATACAAACAGAACGCAGGGGATTGGTATCGGATACAATTCAATTTATGCCTGTGGTTACAATACCGATCAGCATTTGAATATATTACCCAGGGGAGGTGCGGGGTATGTGGGTATAGGTAAAACAAATCCCGCATATATGCTGGATGTGAACGGAAGTATTGCTGCCTCAGGTTCTGCCAACTTTGATAATAATGCAAATATAGGTGGCGACGTTCATGTTGGTGGTTATCTCACATCTACCAAAAGATGCAAGGCCTCCTATTTCTGGGTAGAAAATGCAGGAAATACCAATGCAATTATAGTAAGCAACAATGCGGATAATTATTCGACAATTTGGGGCAATAACCAACATGCCCAGGGCAGGGCTTTGAATGTAACTACTGCATCAATAACCGATTATGCAGGGTATATGGCGTGCCCTACCAATGATGGTAATGGATTGTATGTAAAGGGTAACATTGGTTACACCGGAAGCCTTTGGAAGATGGTCAAGATTGGTGATGATCAATACGCGAAAACCATCTTACCACTTTCCACACAATCGGAAATTCAGACTACCGGATCGGGTAAACTGGATAGGGGAGAAACGGTGATAACATTGCCTGAGTCGTTTGTGAAAACAAAAATGTCCGATAGCGATTTCAGGGTAATCATTACTCCCACAGCATTATGTAATGGCATTTGTGTGGTAAAGAAATCTGCAGATACGTTCGTCGTAAAGGAGTTGCTTGATGGGAGCAGCAGTGCCACTTTTGATTATGTGGTTTATGCCATTATCAAGGATGGTGATACGCGAAGTATACAGATAATTGATGAATCGGAACTTCCGGATGAGAAGTAAATATTTCCAATCAGTGTAAATCTGAGAAATCTGTGGCGATAAAAGAAAAACCCATATAATTGCATATGAAAAAAAAATAATAGCGCCAATGGCATCAGTTTCTGATTAGTATGTAAAAATACAAATGAAGAGAAATTTTTTCCCGGGATAGGAATAGGATACCGGAATGAAACATAACCTTGATCCAGTTGATTTTAAGAACAGGTAAATAACCTTTCATAAATTCGTTTATTGTTTCATCCATTCATATAACCGGTAATGGTCGCCATCCATACCTATGGCACGGTAAACCTTATCAGCGCGGAAATTTGAGTTTACCATGTAGAGTCGGATTCCGGCCACACCATCGTTACTGTTGACCAGGTTCTTGATGTAATGGTACATTGTACTGAAAATTCCGCTTTGGCGGTGTTCCGGTTTTACGTAAACCGATTGCAACCACCACACCATGGCATTGCGCCAGTCGCTCCACTCAAAAGTGGTTAGCAAACTTGCAAGGATTTCCCCATCTTTTTCTGCAACGTAATATTGCCCGAGCTGTGGGTTATCAAAAACCGCCGTTACACCCTGGTATATGATATCGAAAATCAAAGTTACATCTTCGGTTTCCTTTGCCATGCTGATTTGAAAAGCCACAATGGTGTCAATATCCTGTTCGTTCGCTTTTCTGATTAAAATTTCCAAAATAAATTTCTTTTAAAAATAAAACCTGCCCTGACTTCGTTTTACCAGGGTTAATTTTATAATAAACCTAAATTATTAACACTACTTGCAGGCTTCCCGGGAAACTGGGAAGCCTTTATTTATAGGTTAAGCGCATTATGCATAATCTCAATTGGATGATACGCTTTTTTCCCTGTTCCATCTTTGATCTGGTGGCGACATGAAGTGCCCGGAGCGGAAATAAGGATATCACCGGGTGTTTTTCTTACCTCGGGAAACAACACAAGTTCCCCAATTTTCATCGAAACATCATAATGTTCTTTCTCATAACCAAACGATCCCGCCATCCCGCAGCAACCCGATTTGATCTCCTCCACTTCATAATTTTCAGGAAATGAAAGCATGAACTTCGTCGGGGCTATGGATGCCAGCGACTTCTGGTGGCAATGGCCATGGAGTTTTATCTTTTGTGCCTTCCGGCTAAAATTTCCCTTCTTAATCCTACCGGCAATAACCTCCTTTTCGAAAAATTCATCGAACATCAGGCAGTTTTTGCTTAATTCAACGGCATCGGAAACGAGATGGTTATTAGCCAGTTCAGGATACTCATCCCTGAAGGTAAGGATGGCGGAGGGCTCTATGCCAATTAGTGGTGTGTTTTCATCAACGAATTTTTTCAACGCTTCAATGTTGTGGTTGGCCAGTTGACGGGCTTTCCTTACCAGGCCCTTCGAAAGATAGGTTCGGCCACTTTCATGATGATTTACAAGTTTAACAACATATCCAAGTCGGGTTAATAGTTCCACTGCCTTGATGCCGATTTCCGAATCGTTGAAATCTGAAAATTCATCAACAAACAGTATAACAGTTCCCACAATATCCTTTTGAGGATTGATCTCCGGTAGACTCCGACGCATCCAGTTGCGCAGGGTGTATTTATAAAGCAACGGAATACTTCGCTTTGGTGCGAACCCAAGTATAGATTTGAGTAAACCTGATGTGTACTCATTCGAAAAAAACCAGTTGGCGACATTCGGAACCAGCATTCCCAGCCTGTTCAGGTGGGAAATGTAAGCAATACTGCGGGTTCTGAGCGGAACGCCATGCTCGTCATAATAGTGCTGGAGGAACTCGGCTTTGTACTTGGCGATATCCACACTGGAGGGACATTCTGATTTGCAACCCTTGCACGACAGGCAAAGGTCCATCACATCATAGATCTCCCTGTGATCGAAAGGATTTTTCTTTGGGGAATTGGTTAGAAATTCGCGTAAGGTATTTGCCCTTGCACGTGTGCTTGCATTTTCGTCCCGTGTGGCCATATAGCTCGGACACATGGTACCGCCTATCAATTCACTCTTTCTGCAGTCGCCTGAACCGTTGCACCTTTCAACTGCACGCATCATTCCCTGATCGCGTGAAAAATCAAAAATAGTATGTAGCCAGCGGGTACTTTGTCCGGGGACAAACCTAAGATAGTCTTTCATGGATGGCGTGTCAACGATCTTGCCAGGGTTGAAGATGTTATCAGGGTCCCAGGAATTCTTGATCTCCCTCAGCAGGTTATAATTTCTTTCACCGATCATGATGGGTATAAATTCACCCCGTAATCGGCCGTCGCCATGCTCACCACTGAGTGAGCCTTTGTATTTTTTAACCAGTTTTGCCGTCTCCACCCCGATGGTATGGTAAAGGTCCACATCAGAACTCTTTTTCAGGTTAAGGACAGGTCGAAAATGCAATTCGCCGGTGGCAATATGTGCGTGGTAAACCGCCGTGAGGTTATGCTTATCAAGTATTTGCTTAAACTCTGCAATGTATTTGGGAAGTGCTTCCGGGTTAACTGCCGTATCTTCAACCAGCGAAACCGGTTTGGCATCACCCGGGATGTTCGACATCAATCCAAGACCGGCCTTCCGAAGCGTCCATACCCTGGGGATATCATCACCAAAGACCAGCGGAAAGTGATATCCGTAGCCTGCCTCACGTATATCTGCTTCCATTTTTGTGGCGATGGTCAAAATTTCTTCTTTCGTGTCCCTGGCAAATTCGATGATAAGAATGGCTACGGGATCACCTTGAAGGAAAAACCTGTTGTTTCGTTGTTCCAGATTGTCTTTGGTCTGTTCAAGAATGATGTGATCCATGAGTTCAACGGCACCAGGATTGTATTTTAGTGCGATCAGGTTGGCATGGAAGGCATCCTCCAGTTTATCTAAATGAACACACATCAAGCCTTTCGCTTTTGGCGGCAACGGCACAAGGCCCAGTTTGATCTCGGTGGTAAAGGCCAGCGTACCCTCAGAACCGGCCAGAAGCTTACAGAAATTAAAAGGTTCCTGATTGTTGGAAAAAGGCCCGGAATCAAGTAAGATATCAATGGCATAGCCGGTATTCCTGCGTGTGATTGTAGGATCAGGGAATTCTTTGCGGATCTCATCCTGGTTTTGAGGTAAGGAGAGGATGCTTGCAATATTCCGGTAAATTCGATTTTCGAGCAGGTCACCATTTTGTTTTCTTTCGAACGCTTCCTTTGACAATGCACCAAAGCTGGCTTCCGATCCGTCACTTAAAAGGGCGCTGATTTCGATGGTGTGATCGCGGGCGCTTCCATAT
>JABMQA010000342.1 GCA_013203545.1 Bacteroidota bacterium | reverse complement strand
GGGCGCGGAGCGCCCACTTTCTCTCAACTCCACTAAATGCAACCAAATTTGTCATTTCGACCACAGGCACAAGCGAAGTGCAGTGCCGAAGGGAGAAATCTATTTCTCTTTTCTTAGCTTGACGGCTATGGGATGGCATCCCTCTCAAGTGACCAGAAATCAGTGAGGGGCTCCCTCCATTTTGAACTTCAACTTTCGTTGTTCTCCCGGAGTTAAAGCCATTTGGCCATGCAAGTACTTTTTATATTTTTCATCAGTTACCTTCTTTCAACAACACAACCTCAATTTTAAAATCATCCACCAATACAGTTTCCTGGTCTGCCGGATTCCAAAAGTAGATGGCCATATAGCAGGCAATATTTGCGTCAACAGGAACAGGTGTGGCATATTCCACCGGGATCCATTTGCCTTTTTCGATAAATTCCTTCAAATAAAGGGTGTGGTAATCAATGCTTTTTCCAGTCTGATCCTGAAAGTCAATCACCAGTTGTGCAATGCTGTTGTCCTGCGAAGTCTTTACAAAAGCCGAAACAACAACGCGACAATTACCATCCTTACAGAAATCCGGAACTGGTTCACGAAAACCGATACTATAGGGGCTCAAACTGTCAATTCTGGAGGCATGGGTTCCCGAAAATGCCATTCCCGGATGAACAGATTCATAATTAAGCCAACCCGGATTTGTTTCCATATCAGTAAAAAATCGGATTGTTTCTTTAACCAGACTCTCATCAAGGTAAACTTTGGCCCTGAGAGAATTTGCAAACAGGGTACTCCAGTAAGATTCGGAGGTCTGCTCTTTTGAGGGTATTATGTTATGCTTGTATTGCCACATTCTGAATTGTGTAAAACCCGAAAGGACAACCAGAAGGGTGAGAAGGCTAATCAACATTGTTTTGCCTGTACTTTTTGTCCACTGAATCAGGCTTGCCAGCAAAATCCCGGCAATACAATAAAATTCGATGAATGGCCTTGCACCATAGGCTTCACCGTACCACCACATGGTCCAGCAGGAAATAATGTAGATGGTAATGATCAAGAAAACTGTAAGTGAGATAGCTGCAAATGTTGATTTTCTAAATAGTGGTATCAACCCGATCACGCTGATGATCAACACAGGGTTGTAGGTGAACATACCATTGTTGTAGCTGAACAGGATCCTGAAAAAATTTGGTTTTAGCAGCTCCAGATGCTCATCACCGTATGTGTAAACAACAGGCCTGCCAGTTTGCAAATACCATAATATCGGGACAATTGCCAGTATTGCAAGAGGCGGTAGAATGGCCAATAAAGCTGTTCCGGGTTTAGAAAAAACAGAACGTACAAGGTTCAACATATGGTGAATTGAACCAGCTAACAATGGGATGATAAAAATCACAATTCCATTCACAGGCCTGATAATAACGATCAATCCAAACAACAGGGAGGCGAGAGCAACCCATCGATTATTTAACCCTGACAGGGTTTTAAACCCTGTCAGGGTTAACACAGCAAGCACAAAACCATTGATAGCAGCAAAACTGTAAACATGTGTAAACGAGGACTCCTCGATGGTGTAATAGTACAGGTTTGTACCGAAGAAAATTATCCAGATGGTGATGGCCGCAATAATTTTTTCGAAACCAAAATGTCTCAGGATTTTTTCAAGCAATTTTAACCCAAGCCAGAGGTAAAAAATGGCAGCCAACGCAATGGCAAACTGGTAGGGAAGGGAATATCCATCGGCAGGGAAAGGGGAGATCATACAAAAAAGGTGTGCAAGAAGAAAAAACGGCAACCACAAAATGGCAACACCAGGGAAGTATTTGTTTACAATATGGTTGTTGACGGTTCTTCTGAAGCCGAAAGAATCATCGGTATTTTGGTAGTGAATCCGTTCGTATTCTTCCACAAAACCGAAAGTAAGATCTTGATGGATAAATATCGCAGGCAACCAGGCATAATACCCTTTTCCGTCGCTGCCGATCATTTTATCGTGAGGCGAATAGGGGTTACGGTTTGCAAAAAAAAGAAGCAAGGCTATAATTGCAATAAATCCGATGTGATATTTGAAGATGAATGTTTTCAATAATTTATTTCCATTGCTTTCTCTATGGAAGCCCATAAGCGCTCGGAAGTTTTTTGCCAGCTAAACATTTTTCGTCGTTCACGGCCCATTTCAATGAGCTGATTGCGTAATTTGCCATCTGATGCCATTTGAGTCATGGCGCCGGCAATGGATTCCACATCAAAAGGATCCGTTAGTATGGCTGCATCACCGGCCACTTCAGGCATTGAGGTAACATTTGATGTGATGACCGGTGTATCGCAATAAAAAGCCTCGACAATTGGAATGCCGAATCCCTCAAAATAACTGACGTAGGTAATAGCCAGGGCAGATGCCGTAACCTTGTGAAGGGTGTCGGCATCCAACCTTCCGGTAAAAATCACATGATCCTGAAATTGCATATCATCGAATGCGGTTTTTATATTTTCAGTCCACCACTTCTTTTCACCGACAATGATCAGTTTTACATTTTTTAAATCTGTTTTTTTAAAAATATCAAAGGATGTAAATAGCCTGGCCAGGTTTTTACGTGGATGGAGCGATCCGACGAACAAAAAATAGGGGGCCCCCTGGGCAAATGTGTTCCTGGTCTTTACTTTTTCGGTCTTATCAATGGGCATAAAATCCTCGTTGGCACCATTATAAACCACATCTATTTTGTTTTTATCAACACCATAAATCTGAGCGATATCGTTTTTGGAAAACTCCGATACTGTTGCAATACGCCTGGCCTTATGTGCATATTTCGGAAAAAAATACCGATAGTTTTTTCTCTCGAGCCATGGAATATCACCTGGATAATGCTCGAAATTAAGGTCATGAAAAACGTTCATCGAAGGCACCTTTGTTTTTAGCGACAGATATCCATCAGGGGAATAAAACAAATCCGCATTTATTTTTTTTAATACCCCCGGGATGGCATGTTCAAACCATAAATAATAGAGAACCGGATGCCTGGCCTGTGGCGGGACAATCAGTGGCGTTACATTTTTGGAAAAAATGAATTCATTGCTGAATTTCCTGTCGAAGAGGAAAAAAAAATCATGCTCTGGGTGTTGACTGGTGATTCTCTTAAGGGTTTCGAAGGTAAACCAGCCAATTCCTTCCAATTTGCCTTTGATCAATAATCGTGTGTTGACGGCTATCCTCAATAGTAAGTGTTTTTGCGGCAAAGTTATTAAAAATTGATTACTCAAAATCTTGACTTGCCGCAATATTATTTGTATCTTTATTAAAAATAATGGCTATGCTGAATTTTATTATCCAGTTTGTTATTTCTGTAGTTATCATTTCCCTACTTGTTTACATCCTTCCTGGGATTAAAACCACAAAATTTTATTGTGCCATTGTAGTGGGGGTGGCTATCAGCCTGTTGAATTTGTTGATATCCCCTTTGTTACAATATTTCACCGTTCAGGCTACAGCATTATTATTTGGATTGTTGATCGTGATGATTGACGCCGTGCTGCTGTTTGTATTTGGGAAAATCCTCAAAGGGGTCAAGGTTGATGGTTTTGGATGGGCATTTGTGTTTAGTGTGATTCTGAGCCTGGTTATTTATGTGGTGGAATTAATTTTCAAGGTTGGGTTTTTCGAGAGGTAATGATCCTCAACAGAATGAACAGCAAAGGTTAAGCTGTATTTCTCAAGATTGCATTTTCATTTTCATGAAAATTGCCCTACCTGAATTCATGATACAATACCCACGCCTCTTCATCCAGGCCTTCCTGGGCTTGAGGTAGGTTGTTCCATGCCTGGTGGATATCAGGATAGCTTCCGGCGGTAACTGCGATCATCCCAAGCTCATCCCTGGGTATCAGGAGCGACCGGAAACCCTGCTCAAGCATATTATTATACAATATTTCAGCGTTTGACTGAAACTCAAAACTGCCCACAATAATGTGATAATTCAGGTCGCCGGAGGGTTTTGGTTTTATGGGCTCCCGGTTGGCCAGCAGTTCATCAATTTTTCTTATCTGATCCACCGGATAGGATTTATCCGGATCGATGTTCACCGCTTCAAAATAGGCGCCCCTTGCATTTTCGTACTCCTTTAGGTTGAATAGGTTATCGCCTTCAGCAATTTTCTGGTTGTAGTTTTTAACCTTATTCCTGGCATCGAAAATACTATCAATCGAATGGATTCTTGAAAGTGGATAACCTTCATCTGGTTTCATTTCAGATGCCTGGTTATAGAGTTTTTTGGCTTCCGGGTAATTCTGAGAAACATAGTTTTCATCAGCTTTAGAAATTGCGCTTTTGTAGGCATTGTTTGGCCTTAATACAAAGAAATACGCCAATACTGCAACGAGTACTACCAGTACTGCTACCAAAAGTAAAATTTGATTTTTTCCAGAGATGCTCATAATGCTTATTTTTATAAAAACTGAAATTTTTTATAAACCTACAAATAATTTGCATTGAACCAAACGATTTCTTTATTTTTCTTAATAAAAGAATAGAAACCACAATTTCTTATTATGGTTTTATTAAGTTTTACCTACTTTTGAACCGCTCAAAAACAAACTGGATTTATTGAAGATGAAAAATAGATTTAATCCCCGTACCAATTGGGAGAACACGCGTGGTAAAATAGGTTACGTTTCAAGAAAAGAAGCTGTTCAGGAAGATTACAACAAAATAGGGTTTATGTCAGGGCTGGAGGTTCACCAACAATTGCTGACCTCTAAAAAGCTGTTTTGCAATTGCCCGGCCGGTGTCTATAATAAAAGTGAGGTATATGATGCAGAAGTGATTCGTCACATGCGTCCAACACTCAGTGAGCTTGGTGAATATGATGGCACTGCGTTGATGGAATTTAAAACCAGGAAGGAGATCATATACCGGATTAAGAACGAAACGACCTGTACGTATGAGGTTGATGATACGCCACCTTTCCAACTAAACAGGGAAGCCCTTGAGGCGTCTATTGAGATTTCGTTACTATCGAAATTGAACATTGTTGGGGAGGTGCATATTACCAGAAAGCAATACCTCGATGGGAGTATCCCAACCGGATTTCAACGTACTGCAATTATTGGTGTTGAAGGCGAGATTCAGCTAAAACATAAAAAGGTAAGGCTTATACAATTAAGCCTGGAGGAGGATTCCTGCCGGGAGATTTCTGATATTGGTCACATTCGTACCTATAAAACCGACCGGCTTGGAATGCCGTTGATCGAGACTGTTACCTATCCTGATTGTTTAAACCCGGATGAAGTGAAGGAAGCCTGCGACTATATACGTTTTCTCAACAGAAGTACCAACAAAGTGAGAACCGGCATCGGGGCTGGACGTGAAGATGTGAATGTAAGCTGTCGTGGCGGGTCAAGGGTGGAAATAAAGGGTGTGGCACATACCAAATGGATACCTGAACTAACGCATAACGAATGTTTCAGGCAGTGGGCATTGCTTGCCATTCGCGATGAACTTAAAAAGCGCTACAGTGATCCTGATCTGTGGAAGCCAAAACATGAATATCTGAAATTTCATTCTTATCAGTTTACATACGAACCCATTGTTCTGGCCAAGAAGACAGGGCAACGAATTCTGGCTATAAATTTACCCGGATTTAAAGGTATTTTGTCACATTTTACACAACCGGGCAAATCGTTTGCCAATGAGCTAAGCGACCGCCTGAAGGTAATTGCGTGTATCGAAAAGCCAAATATGACGCATTCGGAAGAATTTGATCCCATGGTATCAAAAGAGGATTTTTCCCGGCTTCGGGAATTATTTAGTGCTGATGATGAGGATGTTCAGGTAATCGTTTGGGGGCCGGATGAGGATTTGGTTACTGCGCTGGAAACAGTGGTGGAGCGTTGCCGGATGGCTTTCGAAGGTGTACCCAACGAAACCAGGAAATCATTCGAGGATGGTACAACGATTTTTGAAAGGGTGCTTCCGGGTGCCGACCGCATGTACCCAGATACGGATTCAGCGCCGATCCCACTTGAGGATGAAGATATTATAAGAATGGGACAGGGGTTGCCGGAGGATGTGATCGATAGGTATCATAAGCTTAAAAGCTGGAATGTCCCTGAGAACACTTACACCTATATTTTTAAGAAAAATCTGTTTCCCCTTGTGGTAAGGATTGTTGAGGGGTTTGGATTTGAACCTAAAAAAATATGCACCTTCCTGGGCCATACCCTGAAGTTTGTGGAAGGTCATTATACCCCGGCTGATGAATTCAAGTATAAGATCCTCTATTCTTTGTTCAGGTTTTTGAAGGAGCAGAACCTCGATTTTGAGCTTTCAAGGAAAATGATAACCATCGTTTACGAACATCCGAAAATGGAATTTGAATCCGTGTTGAATACACTCAATTTTAAAAGAATCCCCAAAGATGAAATTGTTTCCAAAATCGAATTTTTAAAGGAAAAGTTTTATAAAATCAGATATTCCGAAAAAGATAGCGATGCTCTTGACTGGATTATGGGACAACTCAGGCCTTCTGCCATTGGGAATATTTCCATGACCGAACTTTCGAACGAGGTTTTAAAGGTACTTGAGAAGTAACTTACATTTATGGATAAAAACCCGGATTCCTACCAGAAACAACTTCTTCGCAAAGAGTACATAGGCCGGATCAACAGGGTTATGGATTTCATCGAAAACAATCTCGGTGAAGACCTGAACCTTGCTATACTTGCTGATGTGGCCTGTTTTTCGAGATTTCACTTTCACCGGCTTTTTTTTGCCCTTACGGGCGAAACCCTGAATAATTTTATCAAGCGTACAAGGTTGGAACGGGCTGGTTCTCTTTTGATGGACAAAAGAAAGGATTCCATTACCGAAATAGCCTTTCAGTGTGGATATTCCAATACTGCGGTTTTTTCAAGGGCTTTCAGGGAATACTTCGGGATGAGTGCAACGGCCTTTCGCAATGGGGGTTATAAGGAGCTTAGCAAGATTCGCAAACTACATCGCAATTCAAATCAATCGAACAGCAACACGGGCAAAGGCAATCAGGGGGAGAGTAACTACTTTAGCGCCATTGATGTTAAACACAAAACAAATTTAATCATGAAAGTAGAAGTAAAAGAGATGCCCGAAATGTATGTAGCCTATGTAAGGCATATTGGAAATTACAGTGAAGTTGGTGAGGCTTTTGAAAAGCTGATGCGATGGGCCGGGCCAAGAGGCTTTTTGGGAGGGCCGGATGCAAAAGTACTTGCGGTTTATCACGATGATCCAGGCGTTACCGAAGTGCATAAACTCAGAACGAGCGTTTGCATCACCGTACCCAAAGAGACCCGGGTTGACGGCGAACTGGGTACCATGAAAGTGGCCGGAGGTAAGTATGCCTGTGGCCGCTTTGAAATTAACGACCAGGAATTTCAGGGTGCATGGGAAGCGATGATGGGTGGATGGCTGCCAGAGAGCGGATACCAGTGTGCAGATGCATTGCCCTATGAGTTATACCATAATAATCATTTGGATCATCCTGAGAAAAAGCATATCCTGGATATTTGTATTCCGGTGAAGCCGCTGTAGCAAGTTTCCCTTATATCGTTTTGGTGGAGTGAAATTGTAGGATTACACTAACATATAATTGCAACGATGACCTGAGGTTATCGTTGCAATAAAATAATTCATTCCTACAAATGGTCATCTTCAAAAAACAGGTGGGCATAGGATACGCCGGAACTGTGTTTTAAATCCTGCAAAAGATTGTTGCTGAACTTTGTGTTTTTAAGTTCAACATAAAACGAAAATTCCATGGCATCGGTGTCACCCAGGACTTTCGAATTGATCAATCGGTTTTTCCTGCAATACTTATTAAGAACGGGTATATAGGTTGGTGTTTTCTCCTCCTCGTTGAATATGTAATGAAACTGCAAAAGGTATTTGGTACTTTTTACAAAAATTACATTGGTTTTTGACAGCAATATAAGAATAAACCCAATTAAAATTGTTGAGGCTAAGGCCACGCCATATAGTTGCACACCACAGGTCATTCCTATTGCCAGCGCAAAAAACAAAAACATAATATCCTGCGTGTCCTTAACTGCGGTTCGAAACCTGATAAGCGACATAGCACCAACAAGCCCGAACGCGGTTGCCAGATTATTACCTATAACTAAAATTACAATGGTTGTTACCATGCACAAGGTAATAAGCGAGAATAGAAATGATTTTGGATATCCTGAACCTTTGTAGGTGATTTTATAAAATAATGCAATCAACAATCCACCTACGAATGCTACGACTATTGAAGATAAAACATCTTCGATTGTTGTTGGAACTTTATGTATTGTAAAGAATTCTTGCTCCATTTGAATATCACACTATTTGGTTAATTATTAGTAAACAATCTTGGTTTGTTGTTGGTTTCCCAAACCTTGTATTCGTCAAGACAATATTTGTATTTGGAGACCGATAGCCTGGTCGGGCCAAATTTGTTTAAAACATCGAACATCCAGGCCGGGAAAGCCCCGGAAAATTTTACTTCCAGAATAAAATCATTATGAAAAGTAGCAGTTAACCCCTTTTCTGAAAACAGGTTTTCGGGCCGGGGGTAAACCTTCGACCTTACATGTTTATCAATACTTAGCCTGAAATAGGGATCAAATTTGGAAAAAAAGGCTTCCCTTTCATACACAATTAAAACTACTGGTTGAAGTGAATTCCTAAAATAATGATAGAAAAACCGTTTGGCATCTTCCATATCCTCAGGCCTGCCGTTAAGGGCTATATACTTGCCAATATCGGCTGATTCCAGCAGTGCATTCAGGTTATTCCATTTTACCCTGCTTCTGTTTTTTGATGACCAGAAATCGGTTTTTCTTTTCACCTCTAAAAATACGTACGGATTTTTATCGGGATGGTCGTCCAGGCTATTGTAACTCCTGATCCTTATCTTTTTGCGGTTCATGATGCCTGCCCTTTTATCGTAATAATCGTCAAACTTAAGGGTATCGAAATAGATACTTCTAATGGTATATTGCCTTACAGTATCAGTTAAAACGGGGGTGTGCGGATCATAGTTAACGAATGGTAGAATTGCCTTCCGAAACTCATCCAGATGTTTATTTGGAATGATATATTTTTGCTCCCGTTTCATGCGTATTTACCTTGAGAATGTCTTTACTATCCGGGATGCATATTGCTTGAGTGTAATGGGATCCCCCTTTAATTTTCCAACAACGATGGCACCGGAATACGTGTCTTTTTCGGGCTTTTCTATTTTACAGGTGACCAACAAATATTGTTGTGCCTGCATGTATTTTACACTATTGCCGATGTGGATTATTTCAGCTTCAATTGGACTGTTTTGGCCTTCGATTGTACAATTAAACTTCTGACCAAGATACATATATGGCCTGAAGCTTAACACGACTGGTACTTTTACAATCAACTCACTAACGTCTTCAATCATGATCAGGGTATCTCTGGAATATGTGTTCCTGAAAGTGCCTGAGATAGGGGATATCAGTGTTTGCAGATTAACTTTGGTTTCCAAATCCCTGATGTCGCTTTTAAGCTGATCGATTTGTGCTTTGATGTAATTAATTTCCTCGGGTTTTTCGCCTACAGTTAGCGATTCCAGTTCTGCTTTGTTTAATTCTGCCTGAATTATTTTTAAGTTGGCCAGTTTTTCCTGTGTTTCGAACTCCTGCTCCGGAATAACATCTTCTTCATAGAGTTTTTTCTGTCTGTCGAACCTCTTTTTCTGTACTTCGGAATCAAGAATGGCAAGCTGCAATTTCTTCTCGGCAATTTCGATGTCCTCCTTTTTATTGCCGCTCAGTTTTACTTTGAGCAAGGCATTGTAAACGTCAAGCTGGCTTTTGTATGATGTCAGCAACGAGGACGTTGAAAGGGAATTGATAAATCCTATCGTATCGTATTTGTTAACAAATTCCCGCTCGAAAAGCTCACTATTGATAACAAACCTTACATCATCACCCCTTACAAATTCACGTGCGGAAAACTCATTGGTTATTCCGGCCTTGATGTCTTTGAGGCTAGCCATGATCTGGCCGTTGGTCCCGGCATACAGCACCCACCTTTTTGTGGGATAGATTCGCCCAACCGAAGAAACATTATTTGGGATTTTGATAGGTACAAAATAAATAATAACAGATAAGGTGATCAAAATGATCCAGATGGAACTTTTCTTAATAATTTCTACCATGATTAATCCAATGAGAAAGCCAGTGTTTTTAGTTTGACAAGCTTGATGTATCAGTTATTTCCGTAACAAAGTGCAAATGTATAACTTTTTTTTATTGCTGCTGGATTTGCGCCTATTTATCTCGATTTCAAATACTAAATTTTACACTATTGGGCAAGTGTAAACCTGAGGCTGATACCTCCGTTTGTGGTAGAATTCCTGAACTGGGAGGAAACATACGGGTTATTGATTACCTTGTCGAAGAAGACCCGGATATTTAATCGTTGGTTTACCATATAATCAGCAGAAGTATTGATCGAGATAACTTTTGTACCTGTTGAGATTTGATTGATATCTTCATCAATCCGTCTCAGGATGGTTTTGTTGGTCCTGATCGAAAAGTCGGCCCGGAGGTTAAGGTCACTTTTTACGTTTTGCCGGCTACCGGTGCTTCCCATGGTACGAATGGCAAACTTTACATCTTTAATCCGGTATCCCAATCCCACAACAAATTCATTGCTTGTGACTTCAGTTAGCTGGTTGTTTACGAAACTCATGGTGAGGTTTCTGGTCTTTTTAATCTCAAATTTTGTCATCAGGCTGTTTACCCAGGTCATATCGAAAGTGATTAGTGGGCTAAATTGCTCGATGATACTTACTTGTGCGATCTGGCGGTCGTTAATAAAGTTATTGTTCATGTCCACCGTAGAGGGGAATCCGTTTTCATCCACAAAAAGTATGTTTGACTGGAAGGAGCCGATATTGTAAGAACTTTTATATCCATGTGTGATGGTAACATTACGCAGGTATTTTTTCAGGGCTTTAATTTTCGATAATCCATTGTAGGTTATCCGCCAGTTAAGGTGCGGTATTTTGGGCATGTAATTCAGCTCATAACCCGCAGCATCTTTTCCCTGGTATGCCGCCATAAATGAATAGAGCAGAACTTCCTGGTGCGTTGGGCCATAACCTTCAGGGAATCCGGTTGAATCTACGATAATACCATTCCAGTTGGGATTTTGTTCAGCAAGCCTGAATGCGATTTCCTTTCGGTTTTCTTTCAATTGCACAAAGTTGGGGTTTTCGTTTTTATCGTTATCCTTTGTCCAGGCTGTTCGCCATGTAAAAAACGACATACTGAAACTTCCCTGGTCGATGGGTGAGTATGATTTGAATAAACCTTCGGCATCTGCCTGAAAATTTTCCTGATGGCTTAATGAATAAGTTCTGTCTGCTGTAATCTCAATTTTAAAATCGGTAACGGGCTCAACTGTACCCCTGAAACTGATTTGTTGATTGTATTTAGTGATATATGACGTGTTAAGAAGTGTATCGGAAGTAAGCCATCCATTGGCAATGGCGTCACCCCTGATATCGCGCTGACTGCCAAAAATAAAACCGGCGCCAGGGGCACTCAAACCCCAGTTATTGCCTATCAGGCCCGGTTCAGGAATAAAACCTGGCATGAATGTACCGTTACTTTCAGTATATGCCAGCGAGGCCCTTTTTGCACTCATCAGCAATTTGAGAATACCATTCCCAACAATCTTGAAATAATTCTTACCCGACTTTGTTTTTGTGGTATCCTGCTCGGGTTCCTCAGGCTTTTTTTGAGGTGGCCTGGGCCCCGGCCTTCTCTGCCCCCCCTTTGCACCATCATTAACCTTTTTGAGGAAGGGGAACATGTCGTAGAATTTATCCAGGCTTGCGTTACCGTTAAGCTGTTTGGAGTTGGAGTTTTCGATTTGATTGCCAAGCCTTTCCTGGATTGATATTGGCGATGCGGTCCAGGTGTAGTTGGTCTGGTATCTTGCAGTTCCATTCAGCCATTGCAGCAGGGGCACCTTGCTTATTGGTATGGTATAGTTGATCGAGAGGTTATGGTTGTACGTATTTTTGGTTCCGAGGTCTAAAATTTGATCCTTAATCTGTTCCTTCTTAAGGCCATCATCAGGGGCATCTTTTTCAATACCGCCGGGTAATTCATCGATATAGGATAATACATTTGCTTTGTAATCCAGCCTTAACGATGAAGCCAGATCCCATTTCAGGTCGTAGTTTCTGCTCCAGTCCCATTTTTTTAAGTAGGTTGGCTCAATGAGAACTTCATACTGGCTCTTATTCCTGAGCATACGCTTGCTATACTCCCTGTTCATATCAGTTCTGAAGGAGAACAACTTGGGCAGCAGGTAAAAATTAAAATCCTTGATGAGTGAAAATGCTTTGCTTTTAAACATTTTCATTTTACTAAAAGGCTTGTAATTTTTCGGGTTATTGTTAAAATTATATCCAATACCCCCCCGGTAGGTTTGTTCTTTATGGTATAGTACGTCAACATTATGAGAAAATATTTCGGAGTATGAATAGCTTACATCCCAGTTTTCGATATCGTAAAACCGGCTCTTACTGGAAGCGCCCACTTTATCTTTTCTAACATTGATAAAGTTCAGGTTTTTACGTTTTATAAAGTCTTCGTTAAGGGCTTTTATCGAATCCTTCGCAGCACTGTTGTATGATTTTAAATCGTCTTTAAGGATTACATCGGGATCGAGTTGGTTGTATTTCGGTGTAATATGTGATTCGGAATAGTCGAAATGCATTGGGATTCTCAATCCAATTTTTTCAGGGAAAAACTTGCCCAGTTCAAGGTTGGTTGAAAAATCGAAATTTCTGGTGTATTCCTGAGACCTTTCACTGGTTTTCTTTTCGATGCTTCCATAGCCAGGTGTGCTGTATAATCCCGATAAAGTTACGCTGCCCAGGTCAGCAAGGTCGGCCTTGATCCTTCCGGTAGCCGCTAATCCACCCTGTTTGTTAAAGTCGGTAAGACGTAATTCATTTACCCAGATTTCAGCACATTTGCTCTCACCGTCATCATTATCACCAATGGTAAGCTTCTTCGGGTTTCGCACACCGATCATGATGGCTTTTACATCGCTGATACTGGGACTACCAAGTACAGTAACCTTATTGGGGCCGTCAAATGCAAAATATGGCATCGATAGGGAAATACTGGATCCGGGTTGTCGCATCTGTTCATTTCTCCCCATTTTGAATCGGACCAACTTTTCAAGGTCAATATCGAAATTATTTTCCGTAGGCCATACTTCATCCTGGGCGTTGTTATGCCAGGGGGTAAATGTTAATGGGACTTCGTATTCATAATAGTTTTCAGTAAGGTCGGAACCAATCCGGATAAATACGGACAGATCCCCATATTCGAGTTCCTGGTTTTCGATTACTTTCTCGGCATGGACATACATTTTAAGCTTGCCGTACTCTCTCCAGTCGAAGTCGGTTGTTTTGTAGGCGCCACGTGCATCACCATCAATCAGGTTACACACGTTCAGTACCATCGACTGTTCATTTTGTTGTTGAAGGCTGGTTGTGCCGAGGTTGATTTCCCGATCAATTCCCGGGGGAAGTACATAATGAATCGGTTCCCTGTTTCCGTTTTCCTCATAATTAACCGAACTGATATCAAATGAGGTTTCGCTTTGGATGTCGTTGGGAATATATTCGCCGGGGGAAAGCAGGTCGTACCGGTATCTTCTCCATTCGCCACGTACAAGTTCCAATGTAGCAAAACGCAGTATCACCGGCCTCTCAAACCCTTTCATGAACATTCTCAAAAAGCGGATAGACTGGAAGTCCTGTATGCCACCGACAATCTTTTCAGGGTCACGGACAGGAATTTTAAACTGGTACCATTTTACGGTTTCAACGGTACCATTGGGCAGGTTTATGGGCAGTGTTTCGTAAACATCAGTAATGTAGTTGTTACCCACCTGCATTTTACCGGCATCAATTTCAACTTTATACTGAAAATACCTTTCGGCTTCACTAAGTGTGTTATCCCTGTTGATATCCTCCACGTTGGGCATTTTAGTGGCAGCGGTGGGATAGGGTTCCGGGTTTTCATCATCGGTGGGTGAGTTTCCATCGGGGCCGTTAAAAAATTTATAGCGCTCAAGGATGCTGGAGTAGGCGGGGTCAGCATCATAATCGCCACCCATGAAATAATGGTAATTGTCGGCAGATGGATCATTTAGTGCATTCAGGTAGGCCTGCGAGGCGGTGCCGTAAAAATTGGCAATACGCTGCAGGTATTCCGGGTCGAAAAACGAGCGTTCATCCTCGTCCCTCAATCCATCATAGCCCACATCCTGGAAAGGGCGTGAACCACCTTCGTTGCTGAAATTGTCAACAAGGGCCTGGAGTGTAGGTACACGCCCCCAAACGGTGGTGTCCACATTTTCAACGATCTCTGAAGTGGGTAACCCGTTTTCATAACTTTTCCGGGAATCTTTTAAAATGTCCTCAGAAATATCACCCAGGTTAAAATACAAGTCACCTTTATTGTTTACATCTTTAATAAATGGATCCATCAGCCAAAATTCAATATACTCCACGTTTGTGGCATCAAAATCGGTGGATTCGATTTTTCGCATAATACCACCCCACCGGCTTTCAGGATTCGCCAGGCTTCCATCTTCATTAATACCCGCTGAAATATTTCCATAAGGATCAACATCGTAATTATAGGACCCTTTTTCGGTGGGATAGTAAGCAAGGTTTAAAATGGGAATGTTGGTTTCGTAACCATTTGGAACGTCTTTGTTTGGAAATATTTCCCTTTCGAGAACCTGTCGTACATAATGATCGGACAGCTCATTCAGGTCGATGTTGCCGGGCCGGGTATTGCCGGATTCCTCGTAAAATAACGGATCGATAATATACCAGGCAATTTTTGCACGGTTGTAACCATAGGCCAAACCTGTATTTGGGGCAGCTTCGGGAAACATCCCGGTTTCCGTTTGCTTTTGAGGGGTACTGGCCAGGAACCAGAAGGCGGTATTTTTTAGATCAATGGTTGACTTGCTTCCTTCAAAATTGTCGATATAGGAGGTTCCGCTCCTGCCGATAACTTTTGAGTGGCCGGGAATGAAGTGGGCGAATTCGCCATCAATGGTTACCCTGGACTCTTCCTTGGTTTTGATAAAGGGAAGCGCGTCAACAATTTTTGTGATTAACCTTGAATCTGTCTGGTAGGCGAAATCCATTCCCCAGATGGTATTGGAAATGGGCTCATCACCATAATTTACTTTTTGGGTCAGGGGCCTTTCCGTGAGATTTAAGATCGTACCTCCGATATTAAAATCCCGGTTGACACGATAATCGATGTGGGTACCCATCAACCGTTTGGTTTGGATGTTGAAGAACGACTGGCTCTCCAACGAAATATTAATGGGTGTTCCTGAATTAAGAACACCTTCATTCATTATTTTAACGCGGCCCAACGTGTAATCCACTGTATAATCCACATTTTCGGCGAGAGGAACACCACCGGCGGTAACTATTACCGATCCCTGGGGAACATTTAAAGCATTGAGTGATATTTCGGAACCGGATGAGGATTTGTAAAACCCTTCCAGGATGAACTTATTTTTTTCAGGGTATTGCTGAGCCCCGTTTTTTGTTAAAGAGTAAAGCGAGTCATAAGCAAATCTGTCTGCAATTTCCTGGTCGCCAATCTTTGAGCGGAGGTATTTTCCAAATGGTTCGAGACAGGTAAAATAGATACGGCCATTCGATCCCTGGATTGTACCTCCCTGAGTTGCCGCACGGTCAACGTAATCAAAAATACCATCATGAGGCGGGTTGAGCTGGGGGTCGAAATTGTCGAAATTTAGTACCCTTATCAACGGAATTCCACTTACCTGACCTGCATCGGTCAAATAACTTGTAGGAACCCCATTTTCATTTCCGGAATAGAGAATATTTAGAATAAAATCCTCTTTTTGTACCTGGTAAGCGCCCATGGCATATACGTTTTTCATCATGAGGTTCCAGATGGGGGCCTTGGTATTGAGTGAGGTGCTTTTGAGCAGTTTAACCATCAGGCACTGTGGTGAGTCGATGCCTTCATCAGAGAATTCCCCAACCTGGTAAATGGAGGAATCGCCACCAATTACAGTGTACTGGTAGGCAACAGCAAGGGTTTGATCCGAATTGAGTGTTGTGTTAAGGGAAATAAACCCAAGTTTGCTGTTATAGGAAAATTCGTTGGCGCTGAGTTTCCGGGCGTTTTCAACTTTTACAAAGTCGGTTCCGGATGTGAAGTTAAACCCCGGGCCGGTTAGTAAATTGGAAACGGTATTGATATCGCGAACCTGTGTTTCATCTGCCATCAGTTTCTGCATCAGGTTGTTCGAACGGGTATTGTCCGGGAATGTACTGGAACCCGGAATAATGGTGGGATTGTAAGGCTTTCGTTCACCCAAATCCTGAAATGCAACAATATTTCTGTTTTGCGTTACGGCTGCCCCGATATTGGTAACCCATACTTCAATTTTTGTAATGTTAACATTTGATCTGATGATGCGCAGATCCACCAGCGCGCTGTCGTAATTGTCCCTGAAATACTGGGCAAGCAGGAAGTGCTTATTTTCTTCGTACTGATCAGAATTGAGGGTAAAATAATTGGTTTGGGCGCCACCCTGTACTGTGATGTTTGAGGTTTCGGATTTTTGTTCGGAGTAAACAGCTGTAACCGTTGTTCTTCCGAATTTTAATTTTGTTTTTATCCCAAACAAGGCCTGGCTACCTGTAATCAGGGTACTGTTCAGCGGGAGTGTGACATTACCGGCTTCAATCAACTGAATGATTTCATCTTCTTTTCCCTCGTATTTAAGGTTGAGCTTGTTTTCGAATTCAAAGGTAGCTTCGGTATTGTAGTTTGTCTGGAATTCGATTTTGTCTCCTATTTTAGCGAGGACACTCATTTGTATCTGCTGCTGGAAATCGAAGTTCACCACGTTTCTTTGCCTTACATTTAATGTAGGGTCATCGCGTCGGTTTGCAAGAATTCCAAAGGTGAGTTCTGCCGAACCCTGTGGCCTGATGTCGATGGTATTTGATCCGAATATCCGTTCAAAGGCTTCGCCCCCAATATAAATCTGAGGGATAATACCGTCTCCACTGGCATTGGAGCCTGCTGCCTTGGCCCTTTCGCCCCAATAGCTGTTCACCGATCTGTCGAGGTCATATTTCAGGTATTCATCCAGGTCCATGGTGTAGGGAAGCCGGTAATCGAAATCACCAATCTGTTTTTTGAGAATGTATTCATTGGTTTCAGGATCATATTCGATGCCCGACTGGATGTTGGCGGGATCTTTAAAGAACATGGGAGATTGCTGCTGTGGGTCAGTTACATTAAAGGAGTTATCCTGAAAAGGGTAAATTAGATGAATGGTATCGCCAGTTTCAGTGGAATCAGGAGGTGGGGCCAATAGAAACGTCGCAGGTTGAATCTTTCTTGGTGAGGAAGAAAATCCTGTAACAGAATAAATTATAATGCCGGAAAAAATGATTAATGTAAGATATGTAAACTTTTGTCCCAACGAATCTGCTTTTTCTCTGATTGCTTTATAGTACTATTTCCCACTACGACAATACCCTGAATATATTCCAATGGTTTTCAATTATCAGAAAATCAACCGGGTTTTGAAAATGTATTTCTAAACTCGAAATGCAGATTTTCATCAAAAAACCTGCATTACAAAATTTTTAACGCTTCCCTTATTAATTTTTCAACTGAAAGGTCCGGTTCAAGTTTCAAAACCTTTCCTACTGCCTTTTCAGCTACTGTTTTATTAAAGCCCAAAGTAGTCAGACCAATTAACGCCTCATCTTTTCGTGTATTGTGCACTATTCCTAAAAATTCTGTCCCAATACTTTCTTTACTTACCTTATCCTGAAGGTCGATAATTATTCTTTGCGCAGTTTTGTTTCCAATACCTTTTACCGATTGAAGTGTTGCAAGTTCACCATTCTGAATAGCCTGATATATTTTATCTGACGACAGCGATGATAACATCAGCAGTGCTGTACTGCTTCCCACACCCGACACGGATATCAGGTATTTGAATAGCTGTCGCTCAGCTTTATGCGCAAAACCATACAATATAAAACCGGTTGGTGTGGTTGCCTCAACCTTAAATGCCAGATGGGTAAACAACTTAACTTCCTCAAGATCTTTTAAAAATGAAAAAGTCTGGAGCGAAATATTCATCATCAATCCCATCCCTCCGTTTTCGATGACAACATATGCCGGGTTTTTTTCAATCAACCTGCCTTTTATATATTCGATCATGCTTAAATAATTCTTGTGTGAGTTCTATAATGCGCAAAAATAGGTATTTTAAAAATGAAAAATTTATACTCATTCTAATTAGAATTATTCATACTGAAAACCAATGTGTTTTGCTCTGGTTATAAAAGTAATATGATTGAAAGGTAGAACATAAATTTTCCCGGGTCGAATATATTAGTAGTTTTGCATTGTTAATTCCTTAACAATAAATTGGTTAATCAACATGCTAGACAAATTATTCAGGAAAGATGCCCTTACGTATCACGCTGAAGGGCGTCCGGGAAAAATCGAAGTGATTCCCACCAAACCGTACTCAACAAAACGTGATCTTTCACTGGCATACACGCCTGGTGTAGCCGATCCCTGCCTTAAGATCAAAGATGATCCTGAGGATGTGTATAAGTACACTGCCAAAGGCAACCTGGTTGCAGTAATCTCCAATGGAACTGCCGTATTGGGCCTTGGTGATATCGGGGCCCTTGCCGGGAAACCTGTGATGGAGGGCAAGGGTCTTTTGTTTAAGATCTTTGCAGACATCGATGTTTTTGATATTGAAGTCGATTTAAAGGACCCTCAGAAATTCATCGACACAGTAATTGCCATCGCACCAACGTTTGGCGGAATAAATCTTGAAGATATCAAGGCGCCGGAGTGTTTTGAAATTGAAGAGAAAATCCAGGAAGCTGTTGATATACCTGTTATGCATGATGATCAACATGGCACTGCGATTATTACATCTGCGGGTTTGATTAATGCTTTAAAAATTAACGGGAAGAAGATTGAAGATATAAAGATCGTGGTTAATGGAGCAGGCGCTGCAGCCATATCATGTACCAGGCTATATATTAAACTCGGAGCCCGGCCTGAAAATATTTACATGCTCGATAGTAAGGGTGTTCTCAGGAAAGACCGTACAGATCTTAATCCGATAAAGAGGCAGTTCGCTATTGATTGTGATATTAACACAATCGAGGAGGCAATTGATGGGGCTGATATGTTTTTAGGTTTATCGGTTGCCGGTGTGCTGAAAAAGGAATATCTCAAAAAAATGGCTGATAATCCAATAGTTTTTGCTTTAGCCAATCCTGTACCTGAAATTATGTATGAAGAAGCAATAAGCACACGGGATGATGTAATTATGGCCACAGGTCGATCAGACTATCCCAATCAAATTAACAATGTACTCGGTTTTCCATTTATTTTCAGGGGGGCACTTGATGTTAGAGCCACCAAAATCAACGATGAGATGAAACTGGCAGCATCACATGCCCTTGCAGATCTGGCAACCGAACCTGTTCCTGATGCGGTAAATATTGCCTATCATGCCACCAATTTTTCATTTGGAAAGGACTATATTATCCCCAAACCATTCGACCCCCGGTTGATTACACGGCTTGCTCCGGCTGTAGCTAAAGCAGCAATGGAATCAGGTGTTGCCCGGAAACCGATAACTGACTGGGCGGCTTACCGTGAAAATCTCGTCAAGAAACTGGGTATATCAAACCCACTTATCCGGCAAATAAGGTACCGCGCTCAAAAAGATCCCAAAAGTGTGGTATTTGCAGATGCAGAAAATTATAAGATGTTGAAGGCCGCCGAATTTGCCATCAACCAAAAATTAGCCATACCGATTTTGCTGGGCAACGAAAACAGGATTAAAAGTCTCATCCGTCAGCATGACCTGGAAATAAACGGTGTAGAGATTATTGATCCGAAATCAGATAAAGAAATAGGTCGCCGTGAACAATTCTCAAAAGTCCTTTTCCAGAAGAGGCAACGAAAAGGTATAACACTTCAAACTGCCCTCGATAGAATGTTACACCGGAATTATTTTGCCCCTATGCTGGTTGAAACCGGATTTGCTGATGCAATGGTATCGGAATTAACCAATAATTACCCGGAAACAATTACACCGGCCATCGAGGTTATTGGGCGTAAAAAGGGTTCTTCACTGGTGTCGGGAATGTACATCATCAATACCAAGGAAGGGCCTGTGTTTTTTGCCGATTGTACAGTTAATAAAAATCCGACCACCGAGCAATTGGTTGAAATTTCACTGCAAACTGCTTTTGCCATAAAGCAGTTTAACCTGGAACCACGTCTGGCCCTGGTTTCTTATTCTAACTTTGGCTCCAATAGTGGCAGGATTCCATCTCTTGTCAGCGATGCAGTTGAGATTCTTCACAGAGATTATCCGAACCTGGTTGTCGATGGAGAAATTCAAGCCAATGTAGCATTGAATTCGGAACTATTGGAAGAGAATTTCCCATTTTCAAAATTGGCAGGTGCACCGGCAAACGCTTTGATATTCCCTTACCTCACAGCAGGGAACATTGCATTCAAGCTGATGCAGGAAATGGGAAAATTTGTGGTGATCGGGCCCATACTCAACGGATTGAATAAGTCGGTTCATATTTTGCAAATGGGCAGTACTGTCCAGGAGATCATCCACATGGTGATGGTTGCGGTTATCGATGCCCAATGCGTTCAGGAAAGGGAATGTTCTGAAAATATCCAATAGACTTGTTCGGACATTTTATCAAAATGACAAAAAACTTAAAACCTCCGGTTGATTTATCCGGGGGTTTTATTATTTTTGGGCAAACATAAATCAAATAAAATGAAAACACCATCTCACAAAATTAATAACCGTCTTTTTCAGCTTATTATCATCTTTCATTGTTTGTCATTTCCTGCTGCCTTTTCGCAGGGAAACACCACCGGGGATAATAACCCCATTTCAATAATTCCTGATAAAATCGAGTTTCCTGCAATATGGCAAAGTATGGAACGTATTCAGCAATCAGTAAAGGCTCAAAGTATAATGTCAATGCGGAGCCGGGAAGTGAATAGCCACAGCCATTTACTATACGACAATAAATCATCAGGAAGGCAGATTCTGTCAGTTCCGGGAAGTTACCCTTCCATCCAATCGGCAATAAATGCAGCCGGAATTGGTGATACGGTGCTGGTTTCTACCGGAACTTATAACGAAAACATCAATTTTTATGGAAAGCCGATCATGGTGGCATCACAATATCTGATTACCGGCGATAGCAGTGATATTACGCAAACCATAATCGATGGCGGAGATCTGGGCCCGGTTGCGCAATTCATTACCAATGAGAGTGCAAACTCTTTCCTTGTGGGATTTACCCTTCGTAATGGAACGGCTTCAGCCGGTGGTGGAATACTCTGCATCAATTCCCATCCGGTTCTGTCCAACCTGGTCATCAAAAATTGTAATGCTGATTATGGCGGGGGTATTTATCTCTATGAGTCAGATGCCTATATCTGGCGTGTTGCGCTTTTCAATAATAGTGCAACATATTATGGTGGGGCCATATCCTGTGATACCTACGCATATCCTGCTATCTACAATGTTGTCATGGATAATAATGATGCAGCATATGGAGGCGGGTTGCATTGTTATCTATCTGATCCCTATCTGGCATATTTTGAGATAACCGACAATAGTGCAGATTATGGAGCAGGAATTTATTTGTACACATCCTCACCCTATATGTGGGAAGGCCGGATTAGCGACAACTCATCTGTTAATTATGGTGGCGGAATGGAATGTGATTATTACTCTTACCCCTATCTATACGGTTTACTTATTGATGAAAACACCTCTTTGTATGGAGCGGGTATCCACCTGGGATACTCAAATCCTGAAATAATTAATTCGACAATTACCGGTAACGAAGCGGATTTTGGGGGAGGGATTTATGGATACTTTGCTGATCCGGTTATTAAGAATTCAATAATTTCATACAACCAGGGGCTTTATGGCTATTATTCCTTCGCCGGAACCCCTGACATCAGTTTTTCGGATTTTTGGGCCAACGAAACAGCCAATTTTTATAATTGTGGAAAAGATGTCGGATTAAATTTCCGCGTAAATATTAACAACGATTCATGCGATCTGTTTAATAATATTCAGATAAGTCCCCAGTTTGTAAATGTAAACTTTGGTAATTATCACCTTGGTGCCGGTTCTCCATGTATCGATGCCGGCGACCCCGATTCACCCCAGGATCCGGACGGGTCGGTTACAGATATGGGAAAGTATTATTATCCACAGACATTTGTAGCAAACTTCTCAGCTGAACCGGTGTGGGGCCTGCCACCATTAATGGTTCAGTTTTATGATGAATCCTCAGGTAATCCCACCCAATGGCAATGGGATTTTAATAATGATGGTATCATCGACAGTAACACCCAGAATCCACAATGGGAATATGATGAGATGGGATATCATACGGTAAAACTTAAAATTTTAAGCACATTGCACTCCGATACCAGGATTAAAACTAATTTCATCCGCATCGACTTCACTGAGAAGCCATCCATTACGCAAATCCTGGATATTCCCAATGATCAGGGTGGGTGGGTAGAAGTTCATTTTTTAAGAAGTGTGTATGATACCGACAGCCTGGTGCAACGTACTCCTGAAAGTTATTCGGTTCAGTACAATATCGGATCTGGGTGGGTTACAGGAAATACCACTGTTGCCTATGGTGCTGATGTGTATGCCATATTGTGCCATACACCTTTTGATTCTACATCCACAAATTTGGGGATAATCGATTTCAGGATTATTGCTGCAATGGAGGAGGGTAACTTTGCAAGCGGGATAGCATCGGGTTATTCGGTAGATAATCTTTCGCCCCAAATACCACAGGGACTTGAGATATCCTATACAGGTGAAAACTTTCACCTGGTCTGGCAACCAGTTGGTGATCCCGATCTGATGTATTATGCCATTTACCAGATCGGGTTAGGGGGCGTTATACCGGAGGAGCCGCTTGCATATTCAACGGTTCCATACCTGGAGGACTTACCCGTTGGATTTTCTCCTGAAACACTGGCAGTGAGATCGGTTGATTTCTCTGGAAACAAAAGCTTACTTTCAGATCCTGTAGATGCGCCGATGCAAATGGTAATGTTGTTCACAAAGGGCTGGAATGCACTGTCGGGTTATGTAGTGCCGGTTGATCCGCAATTACCGGTGATGTTTGAGCCCATACAAAATCAAATCGATATCCTGACAAACCAAACCGGTTACTGGTACCCATCCCTTAACCAAAATACCATTGGTGAATGGAGATCGGATGAGGGCTATTTCCTGAAATCAAATTCAAATGAATACTTTGCCATTACAGGTTTTATCGAAAAAAACAAAACAGTAGAATTATCACAAGGATGGAACCTGATACCCGTCCTTGCTAATTGCCAGCTTTCTGTTGCGGATATTGCTGCAACGCTTGAGCCGAATCTTAAGTTTATCCAGGAAGGGGCTACTGCAAAGATTTTTTGGCCTGAAAAAAACATTGCTAATTTTGGGTACCTGGTACCGGGAAAATCTTACAGATTTTATATGTATGCGCCAGGCCAGTTAATATTCCCGGAGTGCAATTAGAGAATTCCAGGATTACATCTTTTGATTTGAAATTTTTCTGGATTTTGTGAAATCCACTTGCATCAAATACAATTCCCCGCCCTTCCCAATGGGATGCCTGTGGCAGAAGGACGGGGCTTATCAAATCTAAATATTATTTTGAGATTGCTTTTTGAAGTGGGATAGTTTATTTTAGAAGTTAATAAGACTATATGATGTACAGGGTTTTGATACTACATACTATTCTAATCATTTTTGCAGGCAGTAGTAGTTATGCCGGTCGTGACAGTTCATTGGTAATAATCCCGTTCAACCATGTGGGTATTTCAGTGGATGGTTATTTAGACGACTGGAAAAACATCTCACCAATTATTTTTTCCGACACACTTCAGATAATGCACAATGCACCCGGTCATAAGCTTATGTCTTTTTATGACGACCAATATAATTATGACCTCACATGGATGCCTTTATCACGAAATATGATAGAAGTTATGCTTTGTTGGGATTTAGCCACCCTGTATATCGCATTCAATGTTAGTGATCAAAACCTGTACTCCGAAATCGAAATCGGGGGTAAATACCCCGATCTCCACCTGAATGATGGAATTGAGGTGTATATTGATACCCGGCATGACAGTGATTCGATGATGGATATCAATGATTATCAGTTTTTGATCGACCTGACCGGTAAAAGTATCGTATTCAGGGGTGATCGTGAACTGGTGGAAACCGACACTTTGGTAGCCCCAAAAAAAAGTGGACAGAACGTTTATTTTCAATATAAAACAAGAATTCTGGGCACAATTAACGATACATTGGATGATACCGGATTTATTGTTGAAATGGCTATCCCATTTGCCGCAATTGGTCTCAAAGCTGAGACAGGATTAAAAATGCGAATGGATTTATGTAATAACGATATCGACTATTCATTGGAGGGGATTGATAATTACGATGAGAAGGCAAAGCGGTACTGGCCGTTCAACTGGTCGGGGTACAGTGATTTTGGTTATCCCGATGCATGGAAACAGGTTGTACTGAGTGGCGTGCCGGATTGGTCTGATAAACTTTCAGGCAGGGGGATACGAAGATGGCTCCTGATTTACATGATTGTCCTGGTTTTTTCATTTTTTATCATAATTATTTTGTTGTTGCGAATGGGAAGATTAAAAAAGATCCCGGTACGCAAGGAACTGAATGCTTCGAATATGACTTTTTTGGGTGAAGGGGTATTCCTGGAAGAACCTGAAATGAACCCAAACCAGCGTATTTTAAAAAAGGCTACAAAAATTTTAACATCAGATTACACCGAAAATATCGGATCCGAGAGGCTCTCGAAGGAGTTGGGGGTTTCGATCCGTAAACTTCAGCGAATTACACGGGAAGAGATGGATACCACCCCTACCAATTTTATCTATATGGTAAAATTAAACCTGGCTGCTGATTATCTGAAAAAGAACCTTGGCAATGTATCAGAAACAGCTTATGAATTTGGATTTTCTGACCCCGGATATTTTTCCAAGCTCTTTAAAAAACACTTTGGTATGTCGCCCCTGGAATATCAGGAAAAAAACGACAATAGTATGGAAACCGGGGATCAATAGCCTGTTTGACGTATTTTTCCCAGTAAAAGACGTAATCCTCCACGTGTTTTTTTAGGAACCAAATTAGTTTTGACCCGTGCAAAATCAACTCACAAATATCTCTTGCATCACCGGCCTGTTTATCATTTTCATTTTGGCAGGAATGTTTCAAACCCATTTCAGATGGATTGCAGGGGTTGTTGCAGTTTTAATAATTTTTATAATCAGGAACTGGTTGGGGGAAGTGACAAAAAAAACCGAATTGATCATGTCGGTATCTTGCTGGTGTTGCACACTAATTACTGTTGTATTCTTATTTAATTAATAATAAAAACAATCAAAAGTTGAAAGGGTTTAAAAAATGAAAGCACGAATTTTTACCTTAATTTTAGCCATGGTTTGGAGTACTATGGCAGTTTGTCAAACCTACAATATGATTCCTGCAAAAGAAATTCAGGAAATTGCCATCAGAAATGCCCAGGCCCTCTGGGGTGATGTTTATCCGGCTGACCCAATCCCTTATTATGGCCAGGATGATGAAATTGTTGCCTGGCGTTTTAATTTTTCCATTGGGGAGCCATTTCCCGATCGATCCGATGTAGTGGCCGAATGCGACCTCTTCAAGGTAGCTGGCGATGAATATGAGCAATGGGGAGGCGACCGGTATGGAAGAATACTGATTGGTGCCAGGGATAATTTGCCGGTGCTGCTTGAGTATTCTCAGTGCCTTTCGGCTGAATATACCTTGGATTACAAGTTGCAAAAAATGATCCACACTGTTTTTCAGGAAAGTGAGGTTCAAGCCGGTAAAATTTATTATTTAAACCACTTCAACACATGGCACGAATACAAGTCGAATGGTACCACCAAATATCTATGTACGTCGCCAACAGGTGGTGTTATTGGTTCTAATGAGTTTCAGGAAAAGAAGGGCATTACTAAACCGTTTTGCGAAACAGGAAATTTTAAAGACCAGTGGAACCTGTATAGAAATGGCAATGTTCCAGTAACCGATGCTGACAAATACATAGATTATCATGGATGCATGCCCTTCCTGGACTGGAGCTACGGATGCAGTCCGACAGCTGCTGCAATGCTTTTTGCCTGGTATGATTACAGGTCGCTTTTCGTTACCAGCAAATATCCTTACTTCGTTACCAGCTATTATGAGCGGTGGGATAATGTTGAAGGTGAAACGGATTACAATGTAGCAAACCTTCAACTTGATCTGGCTCTTGGTATGTCAACCGACACGATGACCGGGAGCACACAATCGTACAATTTGGATAATGGTATGCGTCACGTGGCCAACTCGGTGCGTGGGTACGACTTTGATATCGTAAATCGATACACGTTGCTGTGGACAAGAACCAAAGATGATATCAATGCCGGGAAACCATTGATCGTAAGTATTCCCGGGCATTCAACAACAGGGGTGGGTTATAACGATGGTTCCGACGTGGCCATTACCCATTATACCCATGATCCACCAATGCACCTTGCATATGTAAGCCGCTGGAGTATAGATATGATTACCCGTGTTTCATCCGGTGGGCAAAAGGGTTCGGCCATTCAAATCAGAAAACCATTTGGCGACCCCAGGTACAACAGCAACGGGCAGGGTGAACTTTACCACGCGGGCAATTATGCTGAGATTACCTGGTTTGCCGATACCGTACCCGGCAGCTGGGTGGATATATCGTATTCTACAGATGGAGGGTACAGTTACGACATTGCTGTTTTAGGAACCGAAAATGACGGATTGTATGATTGGCTTATTCCAACCGGTGTTTCATCCACAAAATGCAGGGTACTTGTTAATTTGCATGATCCTGCAATGGAACCCTATATTGCAGGTGCCGATGGTTCAAGAGGGAACTTTATTATCGACAATGGCGGAGCAATTCCTACCATGGTGGATGGTACAATCTACCAGGATGAAAAGGTTACAGGATATTATCTTTATGAGCATAGTGATCCATCCTGGGCCGTAATTGGAAATACAACCGATACGTGGGAGTCGAAATGGGGCATTCAGTTGTTTCCTGACGATGAATTTAACCAGGATTACCAATTGATTACAGCAACCAACGACCTTACCAACCTCATTGTTATGGAT
>JABMQA010000341.1 GCA_013203545.1 Bacteroidota bacterium | reverse complement strand
TTATACCTGAATCGGATTTTCTCTTTGCGGCTTCGCGGCTTTGCGAGAAATCACATCCTTTCCGGCACATCAATTCCCAGTAAATCCATTGCAGTTTTGAGAACATTTCCAACAAATCCGGATAGTTGAAGCCGGAAGGAGATCACTGAATGATCCTCTTCGCGAAGAATCGGCACCTCCTGATAAAACTGATTAAACTCCCTGGCAAGGTCGTACACATAATTGGCTACCAGAGCCGGGCTGAATCCTGCACCAGCTTCTTCGATAATTACCGGGAAGTCATGCAACAATTTGATCAATGTTTTTTCCTTGGGAAGAAGTTCAGCAGGTTGAGCTCCTTCGGTGATACTGATTCCCTTTTCATCAGCTTTTCTGAAAAGAGATCGAATCCTGGCATGCGTGTACTGGATAAACGGGCCCGTATTTCCGTTAAAGTCGATGGACTCTTCAGGGTTGAACAGCATGGTTTTTTTGGGATCGACCTTGAGCATAAAATACTTCAGGGCACCCATGCTGATCATATTGAAAAGCTGGTCTTTTTCCTTTTCATCAAATTCATCAACTTTACCAAGTTCTTCTGTGGTTTTTTTGGCGGTCTGGTACATCTCCTCCATCAGGTCATCGGCATCCACCACTTTGCCTTCGCGTGACTTCATCCGGCCGTGAGGCAGTTCAACCATCCCATACGACAGATGTAGCATATCATCCGACCACTCCCTGCCAAGCTTTTTAAGAACTTTTTTTAATACATCAAAATGGTAGTTTTGTTCGTTACCCACTACATAGATAAGTTTGTCAGGATTGTACTCGTTCTTTCTTAATTGTGCCGTTCCCAGATCCTGGGTCATATATACCGATGTTCCATCAGCACGAAGCAGCAACTTCTCTTCCAGCCCATCTCCTGACAAATCACACCACACCGATCCGTCTTCCTTTTTGTAAAACACACCTTTTTTCAAACCCTCAAAAACCAGCTCACGTCCCAGCAGATAAGTTTCAGATTCGTAATAGATTTTGTCAAATTCCACTCCAAGACGTGTGTAGGTCTCATCGAACCCTTTATATACCCATCCGTTCATTGTTTCCCACATTTGTCTGACCTCAGGATTTTGCTCTTCCCACTTTACCAGCATCTCCTGGGCCTCCATTAAAAGGGAGGCCTCCTTTTCGGCCAGTTCTTCGTCCATACCGTTTTCAACAAGTTCGTTGATCTCAGCCTTGTAATGCATATCGAATAAAACATAATATTTTCCTACAAGGTGGTCACCCTTCATACCGGAAGATTCCGGCGTTTCATTGTTGCCCCATTTTTTCCATGCCAGCATCGACTTACAAATGTGTATACCACGGTCGTTTACAAGATTTACCCTGGCAACGGGTTTACCGTTGGCTTCAACAATTTTTGCCACCGAATAACCCAGAAGGTTATTCCGGATATGACCGAGGTGCAGTGGTTTGTTGGTGTTGGGTGAGGAATATTCAACCACAACCGGATTTTGATCACTTTCTTTGATAATCCCGAAATCAGGTTGCGTGTACGAATCCTTGTAAAAGTCCAGCCAATATTTGTCGCTGATCACCAGGTTTAGAAATCCTTTGATCACATTAAATTTACTTACCTCCGTAAGATTTTCAACCAGAAATTGCCCCAGGTCATTTGCAGTTTGTTCGGGTCCCTTTTTTGATAATCGTAAAAATGGAAACACCACAATGGTAAGGTCTCCTTCAAATTCACGCCTGGTTTTTTGAACGGAAACGAGCTTTTCTTCTATGTTCTGACCATAAAGATGGCCAATTGCATCAACAGTTCGCTTGATCAGCAGATTTTCAATCATCACAGATGGGTTTTTTAATTCAGGCGCAAAAATAGGGTTTTAATGATTATGGTGGTGATTATCCTGTAAAAGGCAGATGTTGATAATCCAACCGCTACGCGGTTGCTGTTAGCACACTGAAATGCCTATTTGCTACAGTATTCAAACTCCTACGGAGTTTTGCCCATATAATCAGTACGTAATCCTGTTCGTTGGATAATGTATTCCAAAGAAGTTAAATGGCATTTATTCAACCCGGTACGGGTTGGACTAATGTAGCTATGGGAAACCACAATCATTTCCCAACAACCCGGTACGGGTTGGATTATTTTTCATCATGAAAATCAAATAAATATTTCGGATTGTATTCAATCCCGAATTCTGTCAAAAATTCTATATATTCCTCCTTAAAGGTTTTCTTTTTATGGTGCTCTCTCTGATTGATAATATAATTGATCACATTGCTGATTTGCGAACGGCTATACGAAAATGCACCATAGCCAACCTGCCAGTTAAACTTCTTCAAAAAACCCTGCTCTTTGATAAAATTTGTTGAGGATCTTTTCACTTCTTTTACAGTATCTGATATGGATATATCAGGTTTTAAACCAAAGAATATGTGGATATGATCATACATTCCATTTACAGCCAAAGATTTATGACCCATCGAGGCTATTGTCCCTGAAACAAATTTGAATATTGTTTCCTGGTGAGATAAACTTGAGATCGGGCAATAGATATGTGGGCTAAATACAACCTGAGTATAAAGTTGTGTGAATGTTCCTGGTGTCATGGGATTATTATTTTTGTAAAAGTAAGAAACATTTAAATCCTGTAATAATTTGGTGTGGACAAATCTCTTTAAAAAATTATCCTTTAAAATATAATCCAACCGCTACGCGGTTGTTTTTGGGTTGTTGAAATATATGATTGCTACAGTATTCAAACTCCTACGGAGTTTTCCCTTTTAATCAGGAAACAACCCAGATTGGGTTGGACTAATATTAGAACAGGGAACTACAATTATTTCCCCACAACCCAGCACGGGTTGGACTATTGTAGCAATGGGAAATTACAGTTATTTTTGCACAACCCGGTACGGGTTGGATTATTGTAGCAGTGGGAAATCACAATCATTTTCCCACAACCCGGTACGGTTTGGATTAATGTAGGGCTGGAATTCCTGCTTGCTACAGTATTCAAACTCCTACGGAGTTTTCCTTTTCAAATCAGGGGCCAATCCGGAATGGGTCGGAATATTGTAGCATTGGGAAATTACTGTTATTTTTCTACAACCCGGTATGGCTGAATTAACGTAGGGCCAAATTTTTATTAAAAGGTTTAAAACCCAGTACGGGTTGGATTAATGTAGCATTGGGAAATTACAGTTATTTTTCTACAACCCGGTACGGATTGAATTAACGTAAGGCTAAATTCTTATTAAAAGGTTTACAACCCGGTACGGGTTGGATTAATGTAGCAGTGGGAAACTACAATCATATCCACACAACCCGGTACGGGTTGGATTAAAAAACAATTCCCGAAAAGCAACAAACTGTTAATTAATTAACAAAAACATATGCATTCTATAAAAAATCTCATTTTAAACCCTTTGCCAGAAATTTTAAACAATTACCTTTGCAGCGCTTTTTAAAAAGCACATGTTTAATTATTAAAAATAAGGGAAATAATAATGAAGAAAAATGTAATTATTATTGGTGCTGCGGGAAGAGATTTCCACAATTTCAACACCTATTATCGTGGAAATGAGGATTACAATGTAGTGGCCTTTACGGCTGCCCAGATTCCCGATATCGACGGAAGGAAGTACCCGGCTGAACTGGCTGGTGATTTATACCCGGATGGTATCCCAATTTACGCAGAAGAAGACCTCCCTAAATTGATCAAAGATCTGAAAGTGGACGACTGTACGTTTTCATACAGTGATGTTCCCTATCAGCGGGTAATGGCCATGAGTGCCATCGTGAATGCTGCCGGTGCCAATTTTAACCTGTTGGGACCAAAAGACACCATGATTAAAAGTACAAAACCTTTAATCGCAGTTGGAGCCGTTAGGACAGGTTGTGGCAAAAGCCAGACTTCAAGACGGATTATTGAGCTGCTCATGGAAAAAGGTTTAAAGGTTGTGGCTGTTCGTCACCCGATGCCTTATGGTGACCTGGTTGCCCAGAAGGTACAGCGTTTTGCTACCATTGAGGATTTGGACAAGCACAAATGCACAGTTGAAGAGATGGAAGAGTACGAACCACATGTGGTACGTGGTAATGTTATTTATGCAGGTGTGGATTATGAAGCAATCCTTCGTGCTGCAGAACAGGATCCCGATGGTTGTGATGTAGTATTGTGGGACGGTGGAAACAACGACTTTCCTTTCTACAAACCTGACCTAAACATCACGGTAGTTGACCCGCATCGCCCAGGACATGAGCTTTCATACTATCCGGGTGAAGTTACTTTGCGGTTGGCTGATGTAGTGGTTATTAACAAAATGGACAGTGCAGCTCCGGAAGCCATCCAGGTGGTTCGCGAAAATATTGCAAAGGTTGCCCCAAATGCCATTGTTGTTGACGGTGCCTCACCTATAAAGGTTGATGACCCTTCAGTAATTAAAGGAAAAAAAGTTTTGGTTGTTGAAGATGGCCCTACACTTACACACGGAGAAATGAAGCTTGGTGCAGGTACAGTTGCTGCCATGAAATTTGGCGCTGCCGAACTAATCGACCCACGCCCATTTACTGTTGGAAAATTAAGTGAAACATTCCAAATTTATCCAAACATTGGAACTTTACTGCCGGCAATGGGTTATAGCGATCAACAACTCAAAGATCTGGAAACTACCATTAACAACACCGAATGTGATGCTGTTGTTATCGGTACACCAATTGACCTGAACAGACTTATCAAGATTGAAAAACCCAACACCAGGGTTTATTATGATTTACAGGAAATTGGATTTCCAAACCTGGAGGAAATTGTTGGTGATTTTGTTATAAAACGAAATTTGTAAACGATAAACTACTAAAAATAAAAAGAGGCGGTTCATTTGAATCGCCTCTTTTTTATATTTGATAACTTCATCTATTGCTTGTTTCTTTTCGTATGATATGCGACCTTTTCCAGGGACGTTACCATATCATATTCCTCCAGGTATATGGTTTCGGGCAGGTTCAATGGTTTGGACGAAAAATTCAAAATCCCTTTTATTTCCGCCGCTACCAGATATTCAGCAGTTTCACCGGCTTTGTCAAATGGAACGGTGATGATCCCAATGGAAATATTCATACTCCGGACCTTCTCTTTGAGTTCATCGATATGTATTACCGGAATACCTGCATACAGCTGCCCGGTTTTCTCCTGGTTGGTGTCGAAGGCTGCAACGATTTTTAACTTGGGGCGCTTCCCACTGAAATATTTCATAATCGCCTTACCCAGATTGCCCAATCCCATAATACAAACATTCTGACCTTCATCCGTATCTATAATTTTTCCAATCAGATCAATCAGTTCTTTAATGTCATACCCTTTCCTTAGGGTACCGTTGTATCCGATGAGCATAATGTCGCGCCGTACCTGAACCGGAGTAATATGCAACAGTTGAGCGATTTCATGAGAAAAAATAAATTCCTTTCCTTTGGCAAGGATAATCAGAAGGTTTCTGCGATACTGGCTCAACCGTTCTACTGTTTTATCAGGCAGATGCATATGATATATTTTATTGAAAATGCAAAATTACGATTTCTTGTTATAAAGATAACAATAAAATTGTTTTTAAAATTACAATGATAAAAAAACCCGTCAGCCCACCAGAGGGCGGACGGACGGGTTTTAAATGAATTAAGTACTATTTACTTCTTAATAACTTTTTGCAAACGCACTGATTCTTCACCAATTAACTTGATGAAATAAACTCCATCAGCATGATTCGACAGGTCAATTTGTTGTGATGTTACATTGTCAGAGAAAATGATCTGACCCTGTGCGTTCATAACAACAATATTAACATTGTTCAGGCTACCAAGATCGATATTGAATACACCGGATGACGGGTTCGGATATATGGCAACATGACTCAATGGATTCTCTTCAATTGAAGTTTCACCGAGTTTCAGTTCCATCACCTGTGACAGTCCATTGCTGGCATACAATCCATCGTGGTTTGGCATTGATGTATTATAAACTGCGTTCAAATCAAATTCTTCACCATCTCTAAAGATTCTGAAGCTGATCATCTCGCCATCTGCCATACCATCATAATCACCAGTTGTCATGTCATCGCCATAAACAACCATGGCATTGTCGGTACCAGTATATTGAATCATACCCATACACACACCAAATGGATTGAAAGCTCCGATATAGTCGTTAACTTCAAGAACATCGAGTGCATTTTGTGGGAATGAAATCATGTGAACATCACCAGTTTTAACAACATTATTCCAGCTTGTTTTATTCTCAAATGTTGGAATAATCACCTCCGGGCTGCTCTTGATAAGCACGTCGAAGTCGAGCGTTGTTTCAGCGTTGAATTTAACAAGATAACCATAACCTGGTTTCAGTTCCGTTAATGTGGAAATACCTCCGGCAGGCCAGTAAACTCCGCCAAATTCCATGTCAAATGCAAATTCGATGGCATCACCATGGACACCAAGAACATCATCTACAGGAACAGCTTCAGCGTTAAGTACCGGAATAATATGTGTTCCGGCATCGAAGGTAACAGTCATATCCGTTACATCCGGAGCGAGGAAGACCAGCACACCATTTGAGGCCATCTTGATTTTATAGCCTGCATAAGTATCCCAATCACCAATACTGTTGATATTCTGGCTTGGCCAGAACAAACCATTTTCACTGATCATGATGGTCATATCAGCAAGGATATCAGCCATGGCGGTTTCCAAATCCATCTTGGTGGCATCCAGATCCACATAAGTGGAAACGTAACCCCATTGTCCGGCACCAGGTACCATAACCTGGGCACCCAGGATTTCAAGTGTAACATCTACTATCGCATCCGGCACACCTTCTTCAGAAGTAAATACAATTTCGGGTGTATAGATTCCCGGAGGCATGGCACCGGCGTTCAATCCAACCTGGATGGTTTCAGAACCACCAGCATCTATTGTACCTGATACAGCTGAAAGATTGACCAGCATATCACCAACTTCAATATCACCCATGAGTTGGAACCGACATGACGGATTGGATACACCAATTTGTGAGAAGTAATACCACCCTGCTGGAAGTCCGAAAAACGAGGCATAATCCTGTAAAGCGCCTTCTTCTTCAATCAAAACGGTTTCCTGATACCAGTTCCATCTGCTTTCTGCTAAGAGGGTTCCTGATTCAAAATAACCTGAAACAGACAACCAATATCTACCTGCTGCCAATGTAACAGGTGTACCAAGGTATAGATCCTGTGTTGCTGGATTAATGTCACCAGGAACAACTGATTCTGTTGAAATTAAGGCACCGGGTAATCCATTATCATCTGCAAAGAAATCAACAATGAAGGCATCAGGAAGGTATATAGCAGAAGCGCTCATAAATCCCTCAGTATAAACATAATCAATGACCCATGTTTCACCAGCGGGAACCACAAAATCATCAGCAGTTAAAACTCTGCCATCAGGTTCCACCAATGCCAATTCGGATGAAACAATACCATAGGTTGTTGGGTTGCCTGTTTGGTCCCAAAGCATTACACCATCAATGTTGGAAGGAGTTTTACTAACGGAGCTGTTTGAGTTTTCCGTCAATCCTTCAGCTACCTCTACCATTGGTTTTGGAACAGAATTATCTTTTCCTTTGTCGTCATAAACAACCTCTGCACTCCAGTTGAGCGGGCCGTTTCCATTGTTGGTAATGGTAACCTCATGGGAACTTGTTTGCTTATAATACAGCACATCACTGATTGAGACAGGATCTACTTCCAATGTTGGAGCTGTAAGCTCAGCATCAACTGTGGTTGTCCCTGCTGCTACAACAGCAACACCTGCAACGGTAAGCGAATTATAACCAGTAGCAGTGAAAGTCACATCATAGTCACCTGCTATAGCGTCCAATTCGTAGCTACCATCGGCCAATGTAAAGGTAGAATAGGCTCCTGCCTCAACAAGGCAACCTTCAATCGGGCCTTTGGATAAATCTTCAGTAACGGTACCTGCAATATTTCCGGGTGCATACACCAGGATGTTATCTAAATACCAATAGTTGATGCTGTACACATCTTCACCCTCAGCCAGGAAACCAATTCTGAACACATTGTTGGCAGCATAGGCTGAGATGTCGTAACTTAAAGTAGTGAATGGGAAACTGCCGGCCTGGTTATCGAAAGTTTCAATAAGCTGCCAGTCTAAACCATCATACACCATAAACGACAGGGTTTCCAATGTAGAAGTACTATAATTACTAAGATAAAGGTCAAACTGAACGAATATCTTGTCGCCTGCGCCATTCAGGAAGAAGCTTTGCAGATTGCTTGCATAATCGGTCGCAGCAGGAAGCCAATAGAACCTTGCACAAGGTGCCGGATTGCCATTGCTTGTATATACCCCCCAGTTTCCGAGGTCAGGCGCAACCGACCACTGTTGTGTATCGAATGATTCACTGTCCCATCCTTCAACAAATGGAAGGTTGTAGGGCGTGAAGAAGGTAAACAGCAATGATATTGGATTGATGACATCTGTTTCCCCTGAAGCAATATCACCTGTGAAGGTGTATGTTCCAAGCGGATAATCGCCATTCACCCGTAAGTGCTGGTCGCCTTGTCCCAGGAGGAATTGCAATCCGTCAACAAGCATAAAATTCTGTTCTTTGTTTTCAGACACCAAAACCTTGATCATGGGTTCGTCTCCGACAATAATAGTCCACATCATGCCCTGCCATCCGGTGGCGCCTTCAACTACGCCTTTATCTGCCCAATAAGTAAAGAAATCACCAGAAATACCCAGTGTATCCAGATAAAAATCATAATATCCCAAATCAAGCGGGACGTTTGTCATGGTTTCCATGCCGCAGTCGATATAGTAATATTCAACCGCAGGGTCGAGCAGCATATTAAATCCATCTGCCAGGTTACCCACAACAGGTGCCCATTCGAGCATATCGATTGATTGAACCAGTGTCAGTGGATCAAATACCGGAAGTGGCATCAAATCAACATCCAGGGTAGTAGTCAACTCACTCAAAATTTCCACAGGAATGCTACCCGAAGGTTCATAGCCCTCAGCTGATATAGAAACATTATATGCTCCGGCAGTAAGTTCGATGCTATACGCACCAAATTCATCTGTATAGACGGTAAAATCTGCCTCATCAATCTGTACCATGGCATTCTCGATAGGCATTGTAGTATAAGTGTCAGTAACTACACCAGCTAAAATACCTTTTGGTGGGATTTCCTGAACGGTAACATCATCCACATACATATTGTTGCCCCATGCGGAAATCGCTTCAAAAACTACATATTTAACAGACTTCGTCGTGTTATCGATATCAAAAAAGTACTCATACCAGCCATCAGCACCCACTGTAGGGGCAAGACTACTTGACCTGTTAATTGTCCCTAATAACAAAGGTGAATCCATGTCGGGAGAGTCGTTTACGTAAACATTAACCAGGTCGGCATTTGATAAATACCCACCATCGCGGTACATCCAGAAGTCAACCTGATAGAAATCCAATAAAACATCTACCACGGGTGTAACGAGGATGGAGGCGTTTCCTGTACCGAATGACCAACTTGCAAATTTTGCCATACCTGCGCCGCTATGTGGTGCAATTGCCGGGAAATTACCGGTGGTAACCCTTTCCCACAAGCCGGGTAAGGAAGTGCCTCCGGTTTTTGCAACGAGCCAGCCCAACGGTGGAAATCCTTCATCGTCGAAACCCTGTGCGTACGGAAGGGAATTAATGATGAATGGACCCTCTTCGACAACAAATTTATCAACATAGGTACAAAAGTCACCCCGGTCGCTTGTTGCAGTAACTTTGATTTTTGTTACATTATTACCGATGGATGTTTCATATTTCACCCAGGATGTCATTCCGCTGCCCCAGGTATCGATGGTTTCGACGAAATCGAAGGCAACCCCGTCAACTGATGTATAAACATCCAGTGTGGCCGGGTCGGTAGCTACATCATTGTTCCACCAGTAAAACGACAGTTGCGGATTGAAAACACCGGAAATGTCAATCGTAGGTGTGATGAGTGATGCGGCAGCCCCAACCGGATAGATCGGGTTGTAAAACATTGCTGCATAATTTCCTTCGTATGCCGAGCCAGGCCCGAAGATGGTACCATCACCCTGCATCCAGGCTCCGGGAATGTCCTCTGACCAGCCGGCAGGCAACCATGTTTCAAAGCCTTCATCGATAAAATCGGGCCCTGCGGAGTAGGTAACGGATACGAATGGTGGATTGGCTTCGTTCCATCCATCATACTCTAAGTAGTAGCTTCCGCTTTCATACTCATAAAGTCCGACACTAAACCAGTCATCACCCAATAAGGCTTGTAAATCACCGGCAGCAGTAGCTCCCAGATCAACAACATACCAACCCGGATCGGGGAAATTTGAGGCATAATGAGCATATTGTGTGCCATCCCCAATGTCATCAAAAACACCCAAAGCTGTTCCCAACAGCGGATCAGCTTCAATCGACATTACATCGAAATAGGCATAATTGTCATCGCTCACATAAATGTTCAACTCCACCGAATTGATGGCGGAACCATCAGGAATTGCTGAAGTATTAAAACGTGCCCAGCCTCTTTCTGCATCGGATGCTTGAGTACGAATCATACTTGTTTGTGTAAATACCGTACCATCTGTGGATCCGGTATTGTAATCAGCGGCATCGGGTTGGCAAATAACTTGTCCAAAACCAAAGCTACCAATCAGCATTAGCATAATAAACAGTAAACTAACTTTTTTCATAAACGTCAGGTTTTAATTAATATTAATTGAAATTTTTTAATGGTAATCTTTTTTTATAACGGAAATTTCCGGATCATACAGACCGGAGGCAGGTCTAGGTAAATTCATCTTTCATAGGCAAATAGATACTGGTTAATAATGTATATTTGATAAAATTAATTACACACTTTATTTAAAATAAACAAAAACCTTAAATTAGGGCAATCCTTTTCGTAAAGTCGAATGAAAAAGTATAAATAGTGCCGTAGTAAAAATGTAGTTGTTGATTACTCCTAAAACATGAACCCAATCACTCAATCCATCCCACAAGTATAGTAAAATTTTATGTAATAAATCCTAAAAAAAATTAAAAAAATAGTAAAATAGTTGATCAAATTTATTCCAAAATTAAAATAGCAACAACTAAACTATTGATAAACTGCAAATTATCCTGAAATAAAAATAACCCCGGCCGAAACCGGGGTTATTAACAATTGTTAATATCTGCGTTATTCTATTACTATTTTCTTAACGTTTGTGCTGTTATCTGTAACAATTTGCAGATAATAAACACCTTTGCCCAGGTGCGAAAGATCGATTGACGTATTCCCCTCGACGGTTGCATTATAAACATTTTGACCCTGTGCATTTAAAATCCCAATAGATGCGTTTTGCGAGGACAATATATTAAACACACCATCGGATGGATTGGGATAGATATTAAATACAGGCGTATTATTGGCATTAATACCCAGTACGCCCAATTTAAGTTGTGTAATAATCGACAGGCCGGCAGATTCGAATATTCCGGTATTAAGCGATGGATCGTATGTTGCCTCAAGTTCTGCAACCTGACCGGTTGCAGATCTGTATAGCCTGAGTGAGATCATTTCACCATCCGACATCCCTTCTGCTGTGGCGGTTGTAAAATCATCACCATAAGCAATCAGCGCCAAGCTCTCTTTATTGGTGGTATATTCAGTCATACCCACGCAGGTTCCTGATGCATTGAACGCACCAACCACATCACCTGTCTGAAGGTTTTCGAATGATGACGTTTTGATGGCAATAATGTGTGCATTACCGGTGTTGGTTACATCATTCCAGGGTGTAGAATTGATGTATGGTACAACCTGTGACGGATTGGCAATTGACTTGGCTGAGTAATCAATGGTGGCTTCTTCCATTAACCTGATCAGGTAACCGATACCCGGCTCCATGGTTTCGAGTGTGGAAAGCCCACCTCCAGGCCAGTAAACCAGTCCCTCCTGGATATTAAATGCGAACAGCAGTGCGTCACCCAACGGGCCAAGCACGTCATCGGCAGGAACAGGGTCAGGCGTTAGTACAGGCAAGTAATGCAAGCCTGCAGGCAATGTAACAAATGGATCAGCCGGGAATCCGAACAATTCGAGAATTCCAGGTTCGTTCATCTTGATCTTATATCCTTCATAGGTATTCCAGTCACCGATCAGGTTGATGTTTTGTGAGGGCCAGTAGAATCCACCGAAATTAATGATGATCTGCATCAAATCTTCAACACCTGACAGTACATTAACAATGTTGGGATCTTCAGGAATAATATAGCCTGATATTCCAAGCCAGCCAACCGGCAGGTTAATTTGCTGATCGATATCACTTGCAAAAGTAATAGATACCGGGATTTCCTCGGACATTACACCCATTTCCCCTTCCAGGTAACCTGTGTACAGATAGGTTCCAAAAGGATAGATTCCGTTAACACGGAGCCAGTCTTCTACTTGTCCAAACAGGTACTGAAAGCCGTCGATCAGGAAAAACTCCCCGATATCCGCATCGGTCTTCTTAATATAAAAGGTCGGTTCGTTACCATTGATGATCTCCCACATGATACCCTGCCAGCCGGTAGCGCCTTCAACAACGCCTTTGGCAGCCCAGAACTCGAAGAAGCCTTCAGGTACTGACGTCGGATCAAGGTAGAATGGATACATACCATTTACAATAGGAACATTGGTGGTGGTATTATCGTCCAGATCAAGGTAATAGTATTCGATGATTTCGTCAAGCCTTACAAGGTAACCATTCTCCAGGCTGCCCCAGGCGGTTGCCCAGTTCATTATATCGTAGGAATATATCAGGTCGGCCGTCAATAACCTGGGAGTAGCATCGTAGAAGTTTATCATGACATCAATCTGTTCAGACATCTGCCCGTTTTGTCCTTCAACAAATCCCCAATAACCATAATCTCCCAATGGATACATACCGGGTACCTGCAGGAATTCCACACTTCCGTTAAGCAGGTAGTGCAATCCATCAACAAGTGAGAAACTTTGTGCATCCACATCTTCAACATTAATGAAGAATGTTGGTTCGGCGCCATTAATTATCTCCCACATAATGCCCTGCCATCCGGTTGCACCCTCAACAACCCCACGTGTTGCCCAATAGTCGTAAAATCCTTCGGGCACTGTAAACGGATCAAGAAAGAACGGGTACATATCAGGCACCAGTGGTGTATTGGTTGCAGTTTCACTACCAAGGTTCATGAAGTATTCGGGTACAGTAGTAGCAAGTCCAACCTCAAATCCCGTTCCAATGGATCCCATGGCATCCCACCAGGTAACCATATCCATCGTTACCTCAAGGTCGATATTGGTGAAGAAAGGGAATGGTGCAGGATCCTGTGTCAAAACAAAGAACTCCTCAGGATTGAGTGCATCCGGTGCTGAAATAGTGAGCGTAGCAATTCTTTCAACATCATCGGGATTGGCTTCATAATTTACAGTAACCGTAAAGTCGCCACTGCCGGTTGCAGGATCAACTGTAATCCATGGTTCCGCAAAGGCGATATCCCAGTCGGCACCGATTAAACCGGTAAAATCGATATCAAAGGTCGTGGAACCATTGGTATATGGAACACTCGCAGCATCGGGATCGATGATCATATCGGGCTGTCCGATTTCAAAATTGATACCCTTTGTCTGGTCACCGGTTTGCGCGGTAATATTGCCAATGAACAAACCAATATCGGCTTTTGTAAAATCATCAGGCGTGATTAACGAACCCAGTACCTCCATTGAAGTCCCTGCCGGGATAATGTCGATATGATTGGGCGTAAAGGTGAAATTAGCATCCGGAATTATATTACCAAACTGATCCACCAGATCCGAGGCAAAAATATCGATATCTGTCAGAGCGGTTTCTCCACCGGCTTCCAGAATATCAAATGTAAAATCATAGGTAGTACTGTATTCAAACGGATTATAACCAATTACGGGTGGTGCAAGAATCATAACGGGAATGGGTGTTGGAGGTACAACAATAATTACGTTGAGCCCTCCGATGGCATTAACGAATCCGGTGGCACCAATGGTTTGCAGGTATGGAACATCTTCAATCACGAAGCATTTTTCATCAGTCATTTGCTCCTGAAGGAATGTACGGTAACATAGTTCTGCTGTTTGTGCTTCGACGCAGGTATTCTTGATTTCGGCGCTGAAATTACCGGATTCTTCCAGGTTAATCGTCAGTTCAAAATAATCCCCGGATGTTGATGTCCACTCAGAATTAGGAATGTTGGTGTACCATACGCCACCGTTTTCCCCGGCTGCGTTTCCATTTTCGTCATAGATGGTAAATTCGAAGCAGTCGTTTTTAAGTACACCGGTATTAAGCGAAACTGTTAATACACTACCAACAGGTAATTCCTGCGTAAGCAGGCATAACAATGCAAGTGCTGTTTCCATATTCGCACCCTGGCCTCCCCAGCGGTCCCAGTAGTAATTTCCATTGCCATCGGTGTAATGCTGGGCTTCTATAGCCAGGTACATGTAGTCGTACCAGTTACCTCCGGAAAATATGGTCTTGTTTCCAAGTGACATGGCTTTGGCAAATCCATATAAATAGTAGTAATAGCCGCCTCCACTATAAATCTGATTACTTCCAATGGATCCCAAATCAACCAACTGGGCAAGGCTAAAATCTTCGAGGTAGTCATAAAATTCACCCTTTAGAGCTGTTGCAGCCGCCACACCATGGTCGCCCGCTAATACAGCGCCCCATGAACCTGCGCAGGTCATACCCTGTGGGCGGGTTCCACAACTCTGGTAACCAACCCTAGAACCAGAACCTGATGCGCATTTTACGGTGTTCAGGTAAGTATAAATTTTATTCCATACATCTTTATCCTCATAGTCAACAGCATCCAATGCAAGATATACCCATTGATTAACGGACATATCGCCACTGTATTCACCTGTATAACCACTGTTGTAGCGCCAACTCACTGCATTCCACGCCACATTAATATTAAAAGTATAATAACTAACGGCCGCAGCAACAGCATTCTCAATATCTGTTTTTAGGGTACCGGAAATTAAACCACCTGCAAACAGCGGAGTTTCGAGGGCGAGATTCAATGCCTCAATGGCCATGGCAGTTTCATAGCCTGTTGACCAAGTTCCAATTGAACCGTCCCCCGCCTGCAGGTTCAACAAATAGTTAATGGCATTGGTGACCTGTGTACCATACAACGGGTCATCGATGTTGTGGCCAAACTGTAAAAATGCCTGAAGGCATAATGAGGTAAGTCCGCCACCGCCCCAGTCACCCACGGCCTTGGACATTTCGGGCAGAAATTCGGGATTGGTGCTTTGACCCTGTCCGGGATCATATCCCTTGGTAGTACTCTGGGTTGAAGCCAGGTAGGCCAAACCCTTTTCGACAAGGATATTCGATTTCTGAGCCTCGCTGTTTAAGCTGAAGGCGAAGAAACATCCTGCCAAAACGAAAATAAATAATTTAATTCTCATGTAATCCTCCTTTTGTTAATAGATTATAAATATAGCTAAATGTGTTGATAAAATTCTATTTCGATTTAAAAATCATTTTTCTCTTTTTTACGGTGGTTGATTCAGGTAGGCCTGCAATCTCTTCAAGTGCCATGATGGCATAAGCCGTAACAAGAACCGGGTTGTTTTCCCACCATCGGCCATTTTCGTTAACCCAAAATCCATCGGGTGACTGGATCTTTAATAATTGATCGGCAAGATCGTGCCTCCATTTGTGGGGGATCTCTTTTGAGTCGGTGATTTCTTCCATACCAAAAACATTGAGCGACTTCGCCATGGTTTGATAATAATAGTATAAACCCTGGATACCCATCAGGGGTGTGGTTTCAACCGAATAATTGGATTGGATCCAGCTAACAGCCATCTGCACCCGCTCATCATCCTTATCAAGTTTGGCATAAATCAAACTTTTCAAACCTGCATAGGTCATACTGCCATAAGAGTTTGTGCCGTCTGCCTTACTTGCTCCGGGTTCATACATAAATCCACCGTCGTTTTGTGCATAGGCCTCCGGATTAACATCTTTAAGGTTCTGGCATTTGGATAAAAAAACCAGTGCCTTATCATAAAAAAGTTTCTTATTTTCAATCCTATCCTTCTCCTCTTCGGTGAGGTTTTTTTCGGGTTCCACTGCCGTTAAATCATCTATGGCCATCGCTTCTATTGCCCACTGCAGGTTGGAGAGATCAGGTCGTTCATCACCACCATAACCAACCCCTCCATAATAAAGGCTGTCCTGGTTGTAATCTTCACTCTCGTCGATTTGCAGGCCCATCAGAAAACTTTCGGCATTCTTAATGATTTCTGCAAAAGCCGGGTCATTTGCATCCTTGAATGCCACCAGGCAAATAGCCGTATTATAATTTGGCATATCATCCAAAAATATACTTCCGTCGGGCTTTACACAATTAATAAGAAACCCAAAACCGTTGGAAATTACTGTTTCATTGGTGGTAATACTGGGATGTGCCCTTAAAAATGATGATAAAACCAAAGCTGATATGGCAGGATAATGTTGCCAGGAGCCATCATCTTCCTGCTGATCGTATAACCACTTCAATCCAATTTTAATGGAATGATCAATTTCTTTGGCCAGCGAAAGATCAACCTTTTGTGCAGGATTTTGAGGCAACACATTGAGTGGGTTAACAAATATCAGTGAAATTAGTATGATTGTGATCTTTTTACACATATGCAACTTTATTTTAAAGCTTTGATGATTAACTTAACAGGTTCCCCCATCCGGAGCCCTGCCGCTGAATTTACATAATACAATTCATCATCGAATTTACCCTCGGCATTCAATTCCATCAGAGCGATGGGATCATGGTAGGTGGCTATAATAGTCGTATTCGGATTGAGGACTACATAGCCATTGGCAAGTGAAACGGCACCACGAAACAACCATGTTGATGGCTTCAGTGCCCCTTTTTTAGATTCATCCTTTATGAACTTTTCAACATTGTCTTTAGCGTTGCCTTTATGACTTTCTCTTTTAACAAAAATTAACACGCTGTCGCCCGATGTTTCAATTGTTCTATACGGACTAAGCTGGTCGATAAGGGTGGAATCTTCAGGGATTTCATTCACAGGGTCAATACCCAGCAGCAATAAGGCTGTCTGAAACTCAAGTGGGGAAATAGCAGTAACGAAAAGGCTTTCGTGGGTTTTACCCTCAGGCCGGCAAAGCAGAACTTCGATTAATCCTTCGGTCATATTCACTTTACAGGGTATCAAAATGGTGCTATTTTCCACATCGATCTCCATATCATTCAACATATAGGTGGTTTCACTCAGCTTTTTTAGAAATTTGTTGGAATCGCCATCCTGGCACCAGGCAGAAACAGAACTGATAATAATAAAGCAAGCAATTAAACCACAAACCGTTAGGTATAAGGCCAATGGTTTAAAAAATTCGCGTTTAGCATTGTAGTTTTTTTCCATACAAATAATCTGGTTTATAATTTGGTACCGTATTCCAATATTTAACCCACAATATTATAAAAACTATTTCTTATTTCCAAATTATTTCATGCTGTAAAAAGTCAGCAATTCAATCAATTTCGAAGATAATATTCCGATAAAAAAATTAATTGTGAACATGAATTGATAATTCGGGCCGCTCAAAGAAAAAATAAATAGTTTTGTTGAGAAAAAATTCAATAATCCAATACACAAAAGTATGAAGATGCCTAAAAAAATTACCGTACAGTTTAATACCGTTTTAGTAATCCTTATTGGTTTGTTTTTGCCTGTGATGGCGTATTCACAGGAAACCGTTGAGGTTTCTGACACAATTAAAAGGATAACAATTGATGAAGTTGTAATAACTGCCAACAGGTATGAGAACAAAATACTGAATACCGGGGCATCCATTGATGTAATTCAACAGCGTAAAATCCAGGAACTGCCGGTAATGAAATTATCGAATACCCTTAAATTTTTACCTGGCGTATATATGTCATCCAGCGATGGGATGGGCCTGAACCCCCAGATCACGCTCAGGGGTTTTTATGGTGGTGGGGAAGCTGAATACCTTTCGGTTCTGGTTGATGGGATGCAAATCAATGATTTGCAGAACGGTTTGGTGAGTTGGAATATGATTCCCTTAAACCAGGTTGGGAAACTGGAATTGTTACGGGGTGGTTCATCGCCTTTATATGGAGATGCAGCCATGGGTGGTGTGATGAATATTATTACCGAAAAGTATGACAAACCTTTAACATCAGCAACCATTGGTTATGGCAGTTTTAATACCTACAACATCGGTTTTGACCATATGGGAAAGGTGGGAAACGGAAATTATGAAATTTATGCAAATAATGATCATACCGATGGATTCCGGGATCACAGTAAGTGGAACTCCATTACATTTGGCGGAAAGATTAAATTGCCGGTCGGGAAAAATTCCACAATTGCTTTCAGCTCTTTTAACCAGATACTCGATTCAGAAGATCCCGGTTTTTTAACCAGTTTAAACATCCAGGATGACCGGTCCCAATCACTATCACTTTTCAGGAATGATGGCAAAGATTATAAAAAATTTATATTTAGAGCCGATTTCAACACCAAGGTTAGCGATTATACCGATCTGGGGGTCAACCTGAATTTTCAATATAATGATGCAGACAACACCCGAACCTATGCCCAGTACCCCACAATTCTTAACGCAACTGTTCCGGACCCATTTCCAATTGGGGTATATGATACGACCATGTTTGGCGATACCAAAAAACGGGAACTATCTACAACACAAGCTGGACTGGGAATCAAAGTATTGAGTATGATCCCAGAAATAGATGCTAAGATCACCGGTGGCATTGAAGTGGAATACGGCAGATATGATAATAGTATTTATGACAGGTTTAGGGGATTCGAGGAAGATTATAACCATGCTTATCTTCCCAAGGATTTGCTGGATACCAAGGGAGACGGTTATCGGTTTAAATCAGCTGCATATCTTGGAGGTGAAGTTCCTCTTCTCCAACCACTGATATTGCTGATAGGTATCAGATATGATTTGATATCCGACGAATTTGATGCCAGCGTTCCAGATACTTCCATCAACAAAACAAATTCAGCTTTCAGTCCTAAAATTGCTCTCAACCTAAGCACTGGTGAAACTGATAATTACACAGGAAGTATTTTCATCAGTTGGAGTCAGTCCTTCAAAGCACCTACCATAGACCAGCGGACAGATATGAAGACATTGAACTATATGGTATACATGTACACCGGCAGTAGTACTTTGGGGCCTTATCTCTACAAAGCCGATCCATTTTCAAATGCCGACCTTGACCCGCAAAGAAGCACAAATTTCGAACTTGGCACATACCAGTTTTATAAGTTTTCCGAAAATTTCAGCGGCGAAATAAACCTTACCGGTTATTTTACAAAAGTGATGGATGAAATAGATTTTGACCTTCAAAGTCAGCAATATAAGAATATCCAGGATAGCGAACACCAGGGTCTTGAAACCTATATGCGATTAAATTATATGCAAAAATGGAGCGGGTTTTTCAACCTGAACTATACAGAAGTAAAATTCGCCTCAGGCGACTACAACGGCAACTTCCTGAAAGGGATTCCAAAAACATCGTATGCCTTTGGTGTTTCGTACGATGCACAGTCAGGCCTGGGAGGCACCCTGGTTTATAACGGTGCCGGCGGTATTTACCTGGATGATGAGAATACTACTAAAATGGATGCATACGGGGTATTCAGCGCCCGGATAAATTACAGGCTCAAATTTGCCAATATTTACCTGGATATTGAAAACATTTTCGATAATTCGTACAATTCTACCGGGTATATGCTTAGTGGTGTAGAATATTTGTATCCGGCTATTGGCAGATTTATTACGGGAGGGATTAATTTTAATTTTTAACCAAATTATTTGAATATGAAAAAAACAGCTTTACTCCTGGCTCTTTTTGGAATATTAAATTTTTCTACCACTGCCCAGCAAATCAGTGGTTACATCTACGATACCAAATTCGACCGTCCCCTGGAAAAGGTCAACATTAAGATTGATGGCACCGAAATGGGCTCAGTATCTAACGAATCGGGTTATTTTATCATCGAAAATGTCCCGCCGGGTCATTATCGAATCAGTATTACAAGGATTGGATACCTGGCTTCTGTTGACGAGGTTGATGTTTCGGAAGATGACGCACCCACAATCAATATCTATTTGCAACCTTCCAATATCACCCTTAACAACGATTTTGTGATCACTGCCAGGCGGGTTGAAACCGATGAATTCGAATCCCCTGAGGCCATTAGTGTGATAAACAGTACGATGCTCAAACAGGAGTCACCACGATCGACTCCCGAAGCACTGGAAGGGGCTACAGGTGTATTTATGCAAAAAACAAATCATGGCGGTGGCTCTCCATTTATCCGCGGATTAACAGGGAATCAGAACCTGATGATGATCGATGGGATCAGAATGAACAACGCCACCTTCAGGTATGGACCAAACCAATATCTCAATACAATTGATCCGTTAACCATCAATACCATAGAGGTTGTCAGGGGTTCGGGTTCGGTTTTATACGGCAGTGATGCCATGGGGGGCGTTGTCCAGGTAATAACAAAAAATCCTGCCTTTTCCGGCAAAGGGTATCATGTAGACGGAAATATCCATGCCAAATACATGACCGGTGATATGGAGAAATCCGGCAGGGCCGAACTTGAACTGGCCAGCGAAAAAATAGCCTTTCTTGGAGGTTTTACCTACAATGATTTTGGCGATATTGTTGGCGGCGATACCATCGGTAAACAAACACCAACCGGGTACAACGAATATTCGGCAGATGCCAAACTCCGTATAAAACTTAGCGAAAATAAAGAGTTGACCCTTGCATATCAATACGACCGGCAGGATGATGTACCACGCTACGATAAGGTGATAAGCGGATACACCAAATATCATTTCGATCCACAGATCAGGCAATTAGGGTATGCCCGGATTAAAAGCACACAAAACAACAAATGGGCAAAACAAATTGTTTCCACAGTGTCGTTCAATCAATCTGA
>JABMQA010000340.1 GCA_013203545.1 Bacteroidota bacterium | reverse complement strand
GGAGTGAACTCTGTGGTAAAAGGATCCCTGAGCAACGTGTAAAATCCTTCCAATTGAACATCAATGGCCATGGATTCCAGGTTTTTATGATAATCCAAAGAGGCCATTCCACTGTAACTGCTTTCCTGTTTCAACCCCGGCGCATTCCGGTGAATCACTTGCCGGGAACCTGATGTTTCAATATGAAGATCTTCATTAAAGATCTGTGGCGCCCGGTACCCCTGGGAGTAGCTGACCCGCCCCTGCAGGTTGTCTGAGATATCGATTAGCAGGCTGATTCTCGGGATCACGACCCCCCTGGCAATGATATTGTCGCCTCCGGCATGATTAGTAATTATATAATAATCATATCGCAATCCGGCTGAGGTGGTTAATCGTTTCCATTTGTATTCATACTGCCCGAAAATCCCAAGCGTGTTTACCGATTGATTGGCAACCACGGTATTGCCCATTTGAGGTACGCTCACAATAGAATCGTTGACAATTACCGCATGATCATAATCGGGGTATCCCAGTTTGACATCTTTCAATACACTTCCCTGATCATCAATACCCGTTGTCAGAGAGCTGTTTCTAAATTTAGCGAGGTATTGAATGCCAGCCGCATAGGTAAAATCAATCGTTTTCCCATAATCTTTTAACGACTGGTTTGCACCGTAGTAGGAATCCCGGTGAATATATTGTCCGGATACATATACCGACAATACATCCAGTTTTCTGAAGAAGGTTTGCGAGGCAAGGGCTCCGTTCAGCAGGTTATGAGTTACTGCTTCGGAAATATCCGCTTCATGAACCGGCTCATCGAATTTATTGCCTCCTCTCCGATCTTCATGAATAGCGAAAAAATCGGCAGTCAGTTTGCTACGGAGCCCAAACCGGTGAAAAAGCCGCGAACCCAGGGTAAGATTCCTGAGTTCGGGAAGCTCGGAGAATCCATCATCATTGGCATCAAAAGGTTGTCGGTTCCGGTAGAATCCGAATATAGAGAGTCCCGACTGGTTATCGTTGGATACGATCGATCCGTTCATGTTTACAGAATAATCGGATGCCGGAGATCCAGCTCCTTTCATCCCGACACCCATGCCTCCTCCTGAAATTCCAAACTCATATGAATTTTTTTTCGGATCATCAATGATCAGATTTATGGTTCCGGCGATAGCATTGCTTCCGTAAAGCACTGATGCTCCTCCTTTGATCACTTCAATCTGCCGGATCATGTTTGTTGGGATCAATTCCAATCCATATACGGAAGCCAGTCCGCTAAATACCGGACGGCCATCAATCAGGATCTGGGAATAGGATCCTTCCATCCCATTGATTCGTACCTGGTTGAAGCCACAGTTCTGGCAGTCGTTTTCGGTGCGAATGCCCGGACAAAAATTCAATCCTTCACTTATCGTGATGGCCTGTGAAATGGAGAAGATCTTCGGAGTAATTGTATTGACCCGCACAACCGATTCTCTACGGTTCCGCTGATAACGGTCGCCTGTCACCACAACCTCTTCCAGTCCTAACGCATCTTCCTGCAACAGGAAATTTACCTTCTTGGTCTGCCACTCATGAATGGACACATCCTTCTCCCGAGGGGCATATCCAATGATTTGTGCCCGGAGAGTATGCCTGCCCACAGGCAGATTGATCAACTGGTAATGGCCGGTTTCGTCGGTTGTCGTTCCAATCGACGTGCCTTTCACAATTATGGTGACAAAAGGTAGATGTTCGCTGTCACTTGTCACGTGACCAAAAATGTTTGCATCTGTTTTTTGGGGCTGGCTGAAGCCGGCCATAGTAATTCCGAAAAACCCAAGTAAAATAAGATATCTAAGTTTCATTATAGGAATAATTATACATGAATTCGTTGTGTAAAGAAAATGGCAGGATCAGAAATATTTCTGTTAACCTGAAAAAGAATATGAATACCCCAATGCTATAACACTGGAAAGGGTGGGGCGCGTGAAGAATTTAACCGCGAAAGAATGGAATAAATGGGGTGGTTTCCAGCCACATAAAAACGATGCAACGGTTGTGTAACTATGAGAAACAACGAGAAGCCCAAAATGAAAAAGATCAGTTGCAGGTGTTCCATAAAGAATAACTGAACTGGTGAATGTTTATGGGTTTTAAAAGGGGCTGAATCCTGTGTTTTGTTGAACGGATGTGCATGTGCGATTACCGTACCATTCTGTAGTTTATGAGAATGATAATAAATGGAGTTGTTGGCTATAAGGACAAGGATGGATGCTAAAAGCACTATCCCGGTATACTGTATCGTTATTTTTTTGACAATCTCAAGCATCTACGGCAAAATTACACTTTTTTTTCTCCAGAATATTCAAAACCTGGGTTCCGACATATTATGATCTGCCATTGATAAAGAGACGTTATAATCTAGTTTTTGACAACTGAATAGAGATATTAGTCCGCATTTACTTTTTATCAGGATAATCAGCATGGATGTACCTGTTTTAGGGGTATACCAGCGGGTAAGGGATAATAAGGTTAACGTAATTGTACTTAAAATAACCGAACGGTAATGGATATTGATACTACCGATAAGTGTTTCATTTAATCCAATCAATGAACCAAATAATAAATTCAGATATACTATTTTTTAAGAAGCAGGGCTTTCAGTTGTATGTATCTGAAACCCTTGTCATTACTGGTCGGAGTAGCAGGATTACTCGGACTCCATCCTCGTGAGCTTCGGTTCGAACCTGCGCCCCCCTGCTCCCAAAGCCCCTAGGACGATGGATTACATTCGGAAGAAGTATGGATCAGATGTAATCCCCACCCTTGAACAAGAAATCCTGCCCGAATAATATAGCAATACACATGTATTTGATTACGAAAATAAATTATTCATCTCTATCTGGTTAAAAAAATACAGGGTTCCCATCCCATGTGCGATGACAACCCTGTGATTTAATTATCTCTTTAAGGAACAGTATACTTACCCGGAGACCTTATTCCACGATCAAGCGGCTTGTTGAAGTCCCTTTATCTGTTATTGTCCTGATAAAATAGATCCCGGTATTGTATGCTGAGGTATTGATCCTGGTTGTATAG
>JABMQA010000339.1 GCA_013203545.1 Bacteroidota bacterium | reverse complement strand
GTATGATATATTTAATACTGGCTACAGTTACTTCAACATCAATAATTGTAACTTTCAGGGTTTTTAAGAAATTTGATATCAGCATTGTACAGGCTATAACTGTAAATTATTTAGTCGCTTGCTGTTTCGGATACCTGACTGAAATGGGATCATTCGGTTTCATTGAAATTCCGGAAAAACCATGGTTTAGTTCCGCAATTATTGTCGGAGTAGCACTTATCGGTACTTTTTATCTGTTTGCCCTTTCGGCACAATATGCCGGTGTTACAATTACAGCCATATCAAGCCGCATGTCGGTAATCATCCCGGTCCTTCTGGGTTTTGTGCTATTTCACGATACCCTGAATATTATTAAGGTGTTGGGGTGTTGGGGATACTTTTAGCGCTTTTGGCATTTTACCTCACCTTTAAAAAGAACAAACGCGAACGGGTTATACTGAAATATGCCTTTATTCATTTGTTTCTGTTTCTGGCGGTTGGTATATTCCACTCTATGCTGAAAGTGGCTGAACACTTTTACATTGGTAAGGACCTTGTGGTTTTTTTAGCAACTGCATTTGGATTCGCACTTTTGTTCGGAATGATTGTTTTATTATTTTTGATGGTTGCTAAGAAAATGATATTCCAAATAAAAAATGTTGTGGCTGGGGTAATTCTCGGACTGCTTAACTGGTACTCTACTTTCTATTTTTTGAAAGGCCTCAATACATTTCAGGTGTCGGTTTTTGTTCCGGTATTTAATGTTGGTGTCGTTGTGCTTTCCAGTATAGTTGGTTTAATTCTATTTAAAGAGAAACTAGGTATCCAAAACCGGATAGGAATTATAATTGCAATAGTCGCAATTGTGCTGATTGCGAATGCCTGAGTTTGTAAAAGTCGTTGGTAAATTATTGATTATTTCCTCTGTAATTGGCCGTACCCCCTTCATTTTCTTTCCATTAATTCCCTGATATTTAATTTGGAATGGATAAAAATTATTTAACAACGGGCTATTTTACCATGATTTGGTTTGTATGTATTACATTTGTTGTATATTTGTAACCGACTAGAATACATTTCAAATGCCTGATAAATTGTATCCACCTCCCATTGAACAATTGCTGGGAAATATTTTACATGATTATAAACACCATCGTGAAATATTCGGTATTTCTGAAGAGTTTATTTATAACTCATCGAAATCCCCACACTTATATATCCAAAAATTTGGCCAGACGCTGCATAATCCTGTTGGTCTGGCAGCCGGTCCACATACCCAGATGGCTCAAAATATTGTTGCCGGATGGCTATATGGCGCTCGATATATCGAACTAAAGACGATACAAGCGATGGATGAGCTGACCATTCTAAAACCCTGCATTGATATGCAGGATGAAGGATATAATTGCGAATGGTCGCAGGAACTAAAAATTCGTGACTCGTTTGACCAGTATTTAAATGCCTGGATAATTATTCATATAATTAATCATCTATTATATAAGAATAAAAAGCACGATACGGATATAGGGACGATATTCGACATGAGTATCGGGTATGATTTGGACGGGATAATGGCTAGAAACGTCCAGTGGTTTTTGGATAAGATGCAGGATTGTAGCGAAGAAAAGCAGGAGAAGATCGAAAAGATTGCTTTTTTTTATCCTGATATTAGTAAGATTGAGATTCCGGATAAAATTTCCTGCAGCGTTACCCTATCTACCATGCATGGTTGTCCGCCTCAGGAAATCGGGGAAATATGCAAATACCTCCTAACAGAAAGAAATTTGAACACAACCCTTAAATTAAACCCTACCTTACTTGGTGAAGGCTCCATAAGGGCTATTTTAAATAGTGACCGTGGTTATGATTTGCAATTATCACCGGATACATTTTCCAGCGACCTGAGCTACAGGGACGCCATTGGCATCATCGAGTCGTTACGGAAAATTGCGCCTAAAAAGAAACTACAGTTTTCAGTAAAACTTACCAATACACTCGAATGCCTGAATCATAAAGCTGTCTTTTCTGAATCGGAGGAAAAGATGTATTTGAGTGGCAAGGCTTTGCATCCCATTGCTGTAAATCTTGCAGCCAAACTCCAGCAGAAGTTCAACGGCCTGCTTGATATCTCATTTTCCGGTGGTGTTGATTGCTTTAACATAACCCATTTGTTGCAGTCCGGCCTTAGTCCCATCACCGTTTGCTCTGATTTGTTAAAGCCTGGAGGTTATGGAAGGCTTGTTCAATACTTTGAAAATATCGGCAAGGCGTTTAAAGAGTCCGGATCAAAGAGCATTGATGAGTTTGTTAAGACCGGAAGTGGTGAAAAGGATTTTAGAAAAGCAGGTTTGGAAAATTTGAAGTCCTATGCCATTGATGTATTGTCCAATGAGGTATATAAGAAGGATATTTTCATTGAACCGGATATTAAAACAGATGAGTCACTTACAAAATTCGATTGCATACAGGCACCATGTGTTGGAAAATGCCCGACAAATCAGGAAATACCTGATTATATGTGGTACACCTCGCAGGACGATTTTAGTAAAGCGTTGAAGACCATACTCAGAACAAACCCCTTTCCGGGTATAACCGGAATGATATGCGATCATCCCTGTCATTTGAAATGCACCAGGATTAATTATGATAACCCGGTTTTAATACGGGAAATAAAACGGTATATTAACGACAATGCACCAAAAGTTAGAATAACAAAGGGGTCGATTGAACGAAAAGGGATGAGTGTTGCTATCGTTGGCGCTGGCCCCACTGGATTGAGTTGCGGGTGGTTTCTGAACCTTGCCGGGTTCAGGGTTGATATCTTTGAGAGTAAGAAATATCCCGGCGGGATTGTTACCGATGCAATACCTGATTTTAGAATTTCGGATGAAGCCATCAACAACGATATTGCACGGATTACACACGCCGGTGTAAATATTCATTTTTCGATGCGTATTGGCGGTGAACAGTTTGATATTCTCAGAAAAAAATACGATTACATTTATATTGCCATTGGGACCCAGATTTCCAGAAAAATGAGGATTATCGGCTCTGAGGCAAATGGCGTAATGGATCCGTTAAAGTTTCTGTGCGATGTAAAGGAGCGTAAAACAACTAAGATTGGGAAGAACATCGCAGTAATTGGTGGTGGCAATACCGCCATGGATGTGGCAAGAGCGGCCTGGCGTGCTGTTGGTGAAGACGGGAATGTAACTATAATTTACAGGAGAACAACCAAGGAAATGCCTGCGGATGTCGGTGAGATCAAAGCAGTAATGGATGAAGGGATTACGATTCTTGAACAGATGATCCCGGTGAAAATATTAACCAAGGCAGGGAAAGTTGCTGGAGTTGAATGTATGATGGTTAAAATGGGAGATATTGACCAATCAGGCAGGCCTGCTCCTTCAATAATCCCGGATACCAATTTCTCGCTGGTTTTTGATACCATTATTCCTGCCATTGGCCATGAATTGGATATTGATTTTATTGATCATGATAAACTAAAACCTGTACCTGGTTCTTACAAAACATCTTTACGGGATGTTTTGGTTGGAGGGGATGCCATGAGAGGCCCCTCAACCGCAATCAACGCAATTGGTGATGGGCGAAAGGCTGCTGAAGAGATTTTAAAAGAAGCAGGAATGTTGGTCCCTGAAATTTATCCTGCCAAACCAAAGCCAATCGATATGCAGGAATTAAAACGGAAAAAGATTACCAGGCAGTTCGCTGTGCCGGTACCCACTTTGCCACCTGATAAACGCAGAAACACCAGGATGGTTATTTCTACCCTCAATCGTGACAATGCGGTTGCTGAAGCCAACAGGTGTTTGCAATGCGATGTAATATGCGATGTTTGTGTTATGGTGTGTCCAAATTTGGCAAACTATAGTTTTGAAATCGACCCATCCAATTTATTCATTCCGGAGGTATTCGTTGGTGAAGACGATGAGGTTAAAATCGAGATGAAGAAGATGATGCCCATCAGTCAACAATACCAGGTTCTGAATCTGGCCGACTGGTGTAATGAGTGTGGGAATTGTACTACTTTTTGTCCAACCAATGGAAGGCCTTTTGAAACAAAGCCAAGGGTATATTTTAATAAAAAAAGTTTCATGGGTGCTGAAGAGGGATTTTTATTGCAG
>JABMQA010000338.1 GCA_013203545.1 Bacteroidota bacterium | reverse complement strand
GCCTTCATCTCATAAAAGTCTTCGCCGTCACCAATCAGTTTGCAGATAAAGTCATCACGTTTTTCACTCAATTTCTTCATCACCCGCAGGATTCCGGAAATATTTTTTTGGATATCCGTAAAGCATGACAGATGCACCATTACTTTTTTATCCGCTGGTTTCCTGCTGGTAACAGGCGAGAATTTCTCGATATCAACTACATTTGGGATGACCACATAGTTATCGTTTAATAATTTATTGTCGATCATGGCATCGCGCAGGTTGGCTGTTACCGGCAATACCGCCGAGGCGCCCTTGACAACCCATTGTGTGGCCCATTTTCTCAGGATTCCGTGATAGGTATCGGTTGTTGGCAGGTAGCGTGTCCAGTGCTCGGTAATTACATATGGAATATTGTTGAAGTGTTTTTTTAACCAGGCAATCACACCCAACCTGGTGAGTACATGAACATGGATCAGGTCAGGATTACCACGCTTTTTTTTCAGTATTTTAAACCCCTTCTGATGGCTCCTGATGAAACGAAAAACATTAACAAGATTGCCAAAAACCTTAACTCCCGACTTTCTGAAATAAATCCGCACCGTTTCCAAACCGCTATCATTTGACGCGACAATATCATATTTTTTATCCTTGAGATTGTCGTCGGCATGGACATAAAGCACCGATATATCAGCATGGGGCAAAACCGACATACCATGCCTGCCGATAAACAAACCCATCATTGGATCATAGCGATGCGGGTACCACCTGGGCAGGTACAATACATGCAAGCTCTTTTCAGTATCAGATTTTTTCATCAAAAAATAACGGTTAAACTATTGGATTATTTAATCTCTGTTGACAATATCATTAATCGCATCAATGGCATTATTCATCCTTTCTTCATCCTTACCTGAAACGATCCTGTAATTAAATCCCGCCTTTTCCAATTCTTTTCTGTACATATCAAATAAAATCTTTCGGTGATCCGGATGCTCACGCATCGGATCAAATTCCCACGGAAGATCAATGTCCGTGAACAGGTACAAATCATATTGCTGGCGATAAAACTGATCTTCGATCCATGCATGGCATTTTCCATACTTGAATTCGCACCAGATTTTTGTTACCAGCAACTCGGTGTCCGAAAATATGAATTTTTTTGCAATCGGAACCAGGGCCTCTTCCGATTTTTTTTGGCCACGTGCAACGTCTAAAATATCATCATAAGTATATGCTCTGCCTAAATTTAGCAAATAAACCCTTGCAAACTCGGGAACATAAACCGTCCGGTAATGATCGGCCAGTGACGCTGCAAGCAGCGATTTCCCGGTCGATTCGGGGCCGGTAATGGCTATTTTAAATAATTTTTCGCTCTTTCCCATCCAGTTTGTTTCTCCATTCGATATACCCGGCGATAGCAATTACCAAAAATACAGTAAACTGAAAACTCGTTAAAACCAACCCTTTATGAAAATAGAGTGGTATTGAAATGATATCACCGATAATCCAAAAAATCCAATTCTCGATTTTCTTCAGTGCCATCAGCCACATCCCCACAATAAAAATAGCTGTTGTGGTAGAATCCCAATTTGGGACTGTGCTATCAGTGTAATTTGTCAAAACATATTGCAAAATGAAAAAGAAAACCACTGCAGCAGCGATGCTCACCAAATGCTGGCTAAAGCTGTTTTTCGTAATGGGAATATGGTGATCCGACTGGTCCTTTCGTGTCCATTTGTACCAGCCATACAAACTCATGATAAAATAAAAGAAGTTGGTCCCCATATCAGCGTAAAGCCCGGCGAAAAAACATATGTACACATAAATCATCACCGAAACAATCCCCGTTGGATAAACAAGGATATTTTCCTTTTTGGCAAACCAAACGCTCAATAATCCAAATAACACGGCAACAGCCTCAAGCCAGGAGGTACCAAGAATGTTCTGATAAAAAACATCGAAAAATTCGCTGAATTGCATCGCCTCTAACTCAGGTCGGCATTAATGATCTTCATCACAAAAACAGAATGTGGCAAGTCAAAGGACTGATGGATTTCTTTTGTAAGCGCCTCCATTACCTCAAAATACCCGCCGAATACCTGGGTACTCATATTATTGGTTTCAACTTTGAGATTTCCATAACTGTTTAACCTTGCTATAAAATCTTTGATGTGTGGGATGAACTGCTCGTTTAACGGATAATAACTTACTTCAACTGATATTTTCATAATTACCTGTTACTGATTTCTATTTCGTGGATAACGTTCAAAACTGATTCATGCTATTAATGAATGACAAAAGTAGTGAAATCAGGGTTAGTGTATAGAAAAGAAAATTATTTTGAGCAATTCATATTGAAATTAATGATTATTTTTGCAGCCGCGAAAAAAACCGGTCCAGTAGCTCAGTCGGATCACCATATCCCCATTACAAAAAACAGCTTAAGCCAGCATTTGGTGAGCATCGCTGCTGCGGTGGTTTTCTT
>JABMQA010000337.1 GCA_013203545.1 Bacteroidota bacterium | reverse complement strand
CCGAGGGGATTGTTGAGGCTGTCGGCCCATTTCAATTCTAAAATTTCCCCATCCAGCGATAATTTCGAGATGTATTGTGTTGCATTGGGATTGCCCATCCCGAATTGGTCAAAGTTTGTGACATACAAAATTTCCTTACCGGGATCATACAATATGGATTCCGATGTTGTGAAATCCTTTTGGGTGGACCAAATCTCTTCGATGCCCGTTTCAAGAAAAACAGCATCTCCGTCCTGGCACATAAATCCCCATCCGCCAAAACTTTCGGCAACACCCAACAGCAATTCATTTTCCCCCTTTTGCAACGGAAGATAGAGTGCATCGTTAAGCCCGATAATTCCCAGGAATGATGGGTCACGTACGGTGTATCCGCTGTTGCCAAAAAAGAGTGGCTGGTCGTTGAGAAAGACAATGGCAGCATCGCTGTAGCCAAATTTTAATTCGAATATTTCACCATTTTCACTATGCAGGGTTGTTCGTGCATAAACCATATCCGGTGCCCGGCTCAATCTTGACCTGTACTTTGAGAGATCGACCAGACCATTTTTATCTGCCTGAATTTTTTGCCATTCGATGTTTTCGATACCCTGTGCTTTTGGCGATTCGTCAAATTCGATATCAATAGTCCTGAATGTTTGTGAGATTTCCCAATCCATAATCATCCCTGCTCCCGGTGTCGGTGCCGGTGCAGGTTCAAATTCGGGAACATCATCTTTGGTGTATGAAAAGTTGGAGAAATATGCCGACCCATTTGCCGGAGCCGCCAATGAAAGCGTGCCTTCACTATTTCCGTGAATCAGGTTGAAGATCTCCAGTTCCGGGTTCTCCTTGCCGTTGATATAAACCCTCGCCTGATCGCCCTTCACCTCCAGTTTGATATGGAACCATTCGTTTACCGGGATTTCAACTTCATTGGTAAAACCTTCACCACTGTAAAGTTGCCATGAGGAGTTGCCATTGATCGAAGGACAATATTGCAAGGCGTCCGGATATAATCCTGCGCGATGGGGCCGAATGTAAAAATGTTCGTAATCCTGTGGTGACTGAACCCTGAAGTTGATGCCCGGGTATGATCTGTCACCGGAAACGGCCATATCAACTTCGATAGTGCCATCGTTAAACACCAGATCTTTGATATATCCGCCACCCATCAGGCTTTTCCTGCCTAAATGATCTACCATCTTCCCGTTGGTGAATTGCCACTCTTCCGATTCAAAATCGATTATTTTCTGTGACATGACCGGATTAACGAAAAGGAGGGTGATGAGGGAAAGCGTTAAAAATGTAATTCTGATTTTCATAATCATTTCTTTTAGTTACTGACTTATATTACTGATTGTGAGAATGTATTTTCCGAATATTGCAGTCCGGGAAATGAGGCCGAACATCCTGGAATCGATGCTGTTGTCGCGATTATCGCCGAGCACAAAATAATTACCGCGATCAATTACCACCGGACCAAAATTTGCGTATCCAACAGGCCCTGTATTAAAGGATATTAAATGATCCATTCCCATGCCTTTTTCGCGAGCAATAAGTTCGCCCAGGTAATCCGGGTTGGATGTCATAATGTCCTCTTTCTTAAAAACTTCATAATCCAATAGAGTCCCGTTGATAATCAATTTGTTTTGGATGAGTTGAATGGTATCGCCCGGAATTCCGACCACCCTTTTTAAATATATTTCTGTTTCATCCTTATCTGGAATTTTGCAGATAATCATATCGCCTCTTTCAGGATTGGATATCCTCACCATCTTATACCTTGTGAATGGCACCACCAGATCGTAGGCTGATTTATTGACGATAACCAGGTCGTTTTTCAGGAGTGTGGGTGCATCTGACGGCCCGGCAACCAGGAAACTCCGAAATGTTCCGAGGATGCAGACAGCGGACAATACAACCAAAAGGATTGAGATTGTTTTAACCGTTTGTTTCATATAAAAAATTCAAATCAGGCCTGTTCCCTATCCAATATTGTACCTCTTCGGTAATGTATTGATAATTAAAAATATACTAAACTCTTTGGTTTTTGTTTTATCTGTGGATGTTATGAAAATGAACATGGGTTGTACAGATTCGAACATATAAAATTATGCATTGATAATTTTAATACGGAATTAAATTTAATTCATGAAAATATTAAGGTTAAGTTTTCTGAATAGCAATTAAATTATTGATAACCAGTAATTATTAGTTTTAATGATTGCTCAGGTAATTTACTTGGCCCAAATTGTATGTGGGATGAGGTTTTTTTTGTATAACTTGGATTCAAGGTACTATAAAATTTAATATCACTATTGCCTGAATCTAAGGGGCGCCCACTTTTATCATATACAATATAGTCAAAAAACAATATAGTGATTCTTGATTTTGTACCATTAAATACAGAAAAGCTTTCTATTCCATAAACTTTTTTATTATT
>JABMQA010000034.1 GCA_013203545.1 Bacteroidota bacterium | reverse complement strand
GGCATAAACACTTGTTGCACCAACCTGTGTTAGCCAGGTGCTTCCGGGGGTCCAATCTGCAGGATAGCCTGCAGCCATCTGGAAGTTTCCTGCAACGGAAACTCCTGCAGGATTCACAGTCTGTTCGGCCATGTCAACCTGAAATGTAACATCAACCTGTGCAAAACTGGTGGCAAACAGGCCAACAACCAGGAAAATAATTGTTAAAAATGTAATCCTCTTCATAAGCATAAATTTTATGTTAGTAAAAATTGAATTCCTTATCGAAAAAGCTGTCTTGAACCGGTCAAATATACAAAAATGACCAATTCAAGACTGCAATGTACAAAATTTCTATTGTTTAATGAACCTTGTTATGATTTGATCTCCTGTGCTTGTATTGATTAGTTTCAGGAAGTAAAACCCGTTTTCGAGATTTCCAATTTTGAGTTGGGCATTGTGACCTGAAATTTCACCAACAACAACCCTGGTTCCCAATGTCGAGTAAATTTCAAATGAACCTAACTCCATACCAGGTATTTGCACATTTAAATAATCCGAGGCAGGATTGGGATAAATGTGTATTGAAGCATTTCCGGGCAAGCCAATTCCGATTGGTTCCAGTTTCAGCTCATTTACAAATGAAATCCCATGCACGGCAAATGCACCTTCATTTTCATATTGATCATCGTAAACTGCAGTAACTGCATATTCTTCTGCCGTGGAAGGTCTGAATGCCCTGAAAGTGATTTCCTCGTTTTCGACAAATCCATCAATGTTTTGGGTAAAGATATCATCACCCCAGGCCAGGATGTAGCCATTGTCATCGCCAATTTCGGTAACACCTGCACAATTGCCTGTGGAGGTAAATGCTCCGATCACATCACCTGGTTGCAGTATATCAAGAGCCTCCGCCGAAAATCCAATAGCATGAGAAACAGATTTTGGTGTAACCTCGTTCCATTGGTCGGTTGACAGTGGTTTGAACTTTTCGGGTTGTCGCGAATCTTTAGCCATACAATCAGGGAAAGTAATGTCAACTGTAGCGCTAACCTGAATGTAATAAGCCTTACCGGGATCGAGGAATTCCAGGGTAGTGATGGCGCCAGCCGGCCAGTAAATCAGTTCACTTCCCATCTCTTTGATGAAAGTAACCTCGGCAACTGCACCAACCAGATCAACAACGTTAACCATGCAGGTACTGATGACCGGAAGAATATTCCAGCCCTCGGCGAGCGATACCGTTTTATTTGATTCGTATGTGCCTTTTATTACCATATACTTGTTGAGATCAAGTTTGATCTGGTATCCATCGTGAGAATTCCAGTTGCCAATGGTGTTGATCTGATAATACGGCAGGTAAAGATTTGAGAAATTTTGCAGAACTACCGCCGCATTGCCAATCGGTGCGAACATGTTTTCAATATCGGGATCATCGGGTACTATATAGCTCGATATGCCGCTCCATCCATCGTAGATCACGAAAGAATGGGCAAGATCGCCGCTACAGGCACCACCGGGTGTTGCGTAAATCGCATTGAATTCAGCATTAAATGCAGCAAGTTCGATGGATGCTGTCCAGTTCTCTGCAAGGGCATTGTCGGATGACGGATCACATAATGTGATGGAAGGGCCGTAACCATCGGCCTCATAGGGCCAGTCGCCACCGTCATCGTAATCAACAAAGTCGATAACATCCCCTGTGGCATTTCTAAGTTCGATATCTTCACCACTGTTACTCAAACTGCCAGAGGTCCATTGGATGGAAGTCTCACCAAAGGTATTAAATATGGCTTCTGCATTAGTGGAAACCAGAAGAAATGCACCTGGAGCCAGGTCATAATTCGGGAAAATCAATTCAACTCCCTGTGTGAAATACCATCCTTCGAGGTTAATTGAAATGATATCGTTGTTGTACAATTCGATAAATTCAAGCGAATCCGTACCCGCTTCAGGTGGATTGTACATGATTTCGGTGATAACGATGTCAGGCAATGTAGCCGGGGGCACAATTGAAAATACCGCATCACTTTCGTCAAAGGGTTCGCCGGTATCGTAATCAGAGATTTTTATTTTATAAACATCACCCGGATCTTCAGCTACCGTCCATGCAAAGGTACCATCTGCAACCGGTACAATTCCAAGTTCAATGGCGATGCCAACATCTTCAATGGTGATCAGCTCAATTAGCACGTCACCATCATAGTTGGCATAAATCCAGTTTATATCGAATACCGTACCTTGCTGAATGGTCTCACCACCATTTGGAGAAAGCACTGTAATATAGGGTAAAGCAGGAAAGTTTTCTGTACCGGGAGTTCCATCATCCTGCAAACTTGCAGCCCAGCTTTCGGGTAAGCTGTTATCCAGGTTGGGGTCGAGTAACGAAAGTGAAGGCCCGTTACCATCCGGCTCGGTTGGCCATAATCCGCCATCATCGTACCACACATAATCTGCAACAACACCCATGCTGCTTGCAAGTTCCACCTCTTCACCACTGTTACTTAAACCACTTGGGAACGGGCCAACCACATTGGTAATTCCATAGTGGTTCATTATTGAATCGGGATTAATAGCTACAACTACATAATCACCAGGATTCAGCACATAGGATGTTAAAAATGTAAATTCAATACCTTTGGTAAAATCCCATCCAAGCAGATCAACCGCAATGCCGTCGTTGTTATACAGCTCGAGATATTCAAAATACTGATCGTTACCCAGTGCGGTTGATGGGTTGTACATAATTTCGTTGATAACGATGGCAGCCGCAGGCTGAGGCTCAACTATTGAGAAAGGGGCATCACTTTCATCGGAAGGATCACCTGATTCCATCCCCGAAATAATGATGGTGAAATTGTCACCGGTGGTCTGATCAACGGGAATACTCCATGGGTAGGAGCCGCTACCAACCGGAATAGAATCCTCGATCAGTGT
>JABMQA010000336.1 GCA_013203545.1 Bacteroidota bacterium | reverse complement strand
ACGTAGGATAGGTTGGTATGCCTCCATCGAAATCGTAAACCATGGGCTCAAGTCCGTACCGGTTCCACAACCAGTTCCAGGTATCCTGGTTCTTTTCCGCCCGTACAAGATCATTGTTAAGTACCAGTAACGCAGGAAAAAATGCATCATAAAGTGTTACGATCCCGCCCTCCATAATGTCAGGGTTGTTTGGATTAATTGGGTTTGTAAGCTTTTCGCCTGTATGCCTGTTTACCCGTTTATACCAGAATGAGGTATCACTTTCTTCGGCCAGGTAAGTGTGAACGGCTGCTATACTCTGATCCCAAATTGGCTTTATATCCGCGTCGCCAAAAAGGATGTAACTTTTTAAAAGATATTCATAATAGGAGTCGATGCCTGCGCAAATATGACTGGTTTCGTTTAACCATTCCCCTGTTTCAACATCAATGTTTTCACCAACCAGTTTGATATCGGAAACACGTTCCCAGATGGCAAGGTTTGCTTTTTTTGCTGCCTGATAATATACCGGGTTTTTGGTGTAATAACTTAAAATGCCCATTTCGAGCATATAGGTAGCCGCTTCAGCCACATTAATTCTTTCCCCCTTTGCTTCCCCGGTTTTGAGGTTGAACCAGTAATAGGGAATCCCGGTTGGCGAGTCAAAAGCTTTTAACATGCGCTTACCAAAATCTTCGGTTTTTTTCAGAATTTCTTCATTGCCTGTGTATTCGTACATAGCCAGCAATCCACCGAGAATCCTGATATTCACTTCAAATGTTTTTACAAACAGGTCTTTATCCCAGCTTACACTGTCGATTACATAGTTTTCAACCTCTTTGGCAAGGCTGTCCAGTCCCATCACCTTCATCGTGCTGTAAGCATCAATGGGTGAAATGTGCAGGGATTCTTCATACCAGTCCTGGTAACTTTTGGAAAGTGGCAGCAATACATCATGACCCCAGGCATATGTTTTATAGGCATTCCAGGAACGCACAAATTCAGCTTTTACTTCATTTGCCAATTTAGACGCTTTGTTTTCCGATTGCTTGGGTACACATCCGGTAAAAATGAAAATGATTCCGAATAAAATCAGGTACCTTGTTTTGTTCATTTGATTATTTGTTTGTTACGAATATTTCACAGCCAAAAAAACAGGCATTGCATTTAAAACTCCACAAATTTAAACTTTTGTTTGAAGTTGACGAATAAGGTTTCTTACCGGAAAAAAATGTAATCCGGTTAGAATTGATAAACAACACCCGTTAGTTTTTCTGAAATTTCCCATAGTTTTCCAGCCGTTTCGGTATTGCGCGAAATCTCGTTGGATTGCACCAAAACCGGATAACCGGACATTTCGCGGTACCCATGCGCTCCCCAATATTCACCACCTTTTACATCGGGATCCACAGCAGCTCTCATTTGGGCCAATGCACCAATGGCAGCGCTTTGTATAATTAAAACAAGCAATGGCCGGAACAGGCGGATAATAAATTTGGTTTCAATATGCCGGACCAGGTTTGTTTTAGAAACTCCTGGGTGTGCAGCTACTGCCATACTATCGATGCCCCTGCTTTCGAAAAACCGCTGCAACTCATACGTGAAAAGTAAATTGGCCAGTTTTGACCGCCTGTAGGATTTCATCGGGGTATAGTCCCTCCCGTTTTCATAAAGCAAATTATCAAAATCCACATCACCATTTTTGTGTGCAATGCTGCTTACATTAACCACCCTCGATTCTGGGGTTTTAGAGATAATTTCGATGAGTAATCCGGTAAGCGCAAAATGCCCCAGGTGATTTGTGCCAAACTGTCTTTCAAAACCATCTTTGGTCAGGCCGTATGGAACCGTCATGATCCCGGCATTATTCATAAGGATATCTAATCGATCGTAACTTTCCTTAAACCGGGAAGCGAATCTTTTAATAGAATTCAAATCCTCCAAATCAAGCTCCATCACCTCAATAACAGCCTTTGGATTCTGAACCAAAATTTGCTTTTTAGCCTCTTCACCCCTGCCCAACGAACGGCATGCTATGATTACTTCGGCGCCTTTATTGGCAAAAGCTTTCGCTGATTCAAACCCCAACCCACTATTGCCCCCTGTAATTATTATGGTTTTGCCTGTAAGTTCAGGAATATAGGCGGTTGTCCATTTTTCTTGTCGCATGTTTTATCTTGTCTTGAATTGTTTAACTATTTATGAAATTATATTTTAAGGTGCGATATTCATTTTCGTTTGTGGCATTTATTTCTCACCCATAAATTACCCTACTTCCAATTATCCTTTCACATCAAATTCGGCCAAAGATACGCTAACCGGGAATTTATCAGCTTTTCTTTTAACACAGGGTGCTCCCATCGTCAAAAACGATGGTAAAAGTTAAAAAAACAAAATAAATTAGGTTTATTTTATAAACTTGTTTATGTTTGCAACTTATTTATAAATTAATTAATCATGATGAAAACAATGACAGAAAAAGAGAGCCTAAAACTCATCACAGAGATGATTTCAACATCCAAAGGCAACATTAAGGACAACAGTTTTTTTTTCCTGCTGTGGGGCTGGCTTGTGTTGGCAGCAAGCCTGATACATTATACGCTGCTGCAGATTGGTTATGCATATGCCTACCTCCCCTGGCCAATTTTGATGACTATTGGAACCGTTGTGTCGGTAATAGCTGGAATTAAAATGGGGAAACGCGCAAAAGTTATAACTATTATCGACAAGGCAGTGATGTACCTCTGGTGGGGATTTTTAATTCTGATCCTCATCATATTGGTTATGACCGTGATGAGCCGGATACCATGGCAAGTCACTTATCCGTTAATCATTTCGCTTTATGGATTTGGTACATTCGTATCCGGTGGGATTTTAAAATTCAAACCGCTGATCATTGGTGGCATCGCCTGCTGGGTAATTTCCATCGTTGCGTTTTTTGTAAGCCCGGTCAATGTGCTCCTGCTAACAGCATTATCTATCATTATTGCTTACCTGGTGCCCGGATACATGCTCAAATTAAAAGAAGAATAGGATGATTTTTAAAGATCTTGATCCACTCCTGCATAACCAACTCAGGCTATCCGTCATAAGCCTGCTTATCAGCGTGGAATTTGCCGAGTTTAATTTCCTGCTCGAAAAAACCGGGGCAACACGCGGAAACCTGAGTGTACAGATCAACAAACTGAAGGAGGCCGGGTACATTGAAGTGACTAAAAGTTTCAGAAATAATTATCCGCTTACAACGTGCAATATTTCAAATGCAGGCATCGAAGCTTTTGAAAAATATGTGGAGGCCATCTCAGGGTATCTTAATAAATAAAAGTCCTATCTTCGTGCTGTTTATTGGCAAATCCAATGATAATAGTATTATTAGGAGTAATAATAATGTAAGAATTGACAAGAAGAAGAAACCATGAAGATTATATCCTGGAACGTAAACGGAATCCGTGCCATCGCCAAAAAGGATTTTTTTAAAGATGTCGAACAAATGAACCCGGACATCCTGTGCCTGCAGGAAACCAAAGCGCAGGATGATCAGGTAGCTGAAACATTGTTCGGAATAACTGATTACAAGATTTATTCAAACTCAGCCGAACGTAAGGGATATTCCGGTACTGCCATTTTATCAAAACAAGAGCCCTTAAGCTTTTCACGGGATATGGGCATTACCGAACATGATACGGAAGGTCGTGTACTATGCCTCGAATATGAAGCATTTTACCTTGTAAACGTGTATGTACCCAATTCAGGGAATGAACTCAAAAGGCTGGATTACCGACAGGAATGGGACAAAGCCTTTTTTGATTATCTAAAAAAACTGGAACAAAATAAACCCGTGATCGTTTGTGGTGATTTTAACGTAGCCCATAAACCCATTGATCTGGCCCGTCCTAAAGAAAATTATAATAAAACAGCCGGCTACATGCAGGAAGAAATAGATGGAATGGACAGGTTCACACAGGGAGGAATGGTAGATACATTCCGGCACTTTTACCCTGAGAAAGAAAAGACTTATTCCTGGTGGAGCTACCGGGCCGGGGCACGTGCGAAGAATGTTGGCTGGAGAATCGATTATTTTTTGGTGAGCGAATCCTGCCTTCCAAATGTAAAAAATGCTTTTATCCTCATGGAGGTTATGGGATCGGATCATTGTCCGGTGGGGATTGAGATGTAGCGATGTTCATTTTTCCTTTCGGAATGAAGGTTCTCCCTGGCATTTCTATTGGATTATTGAATACACCTCACTTACCCAGAAGCAATTCTTGCTGATTATCTCACAAATCGGTAAAACATATTACCGATTATAATAAATTATGGTATCTTTGCTTGCTGATTTTGTTTAAATTATCAAAATGGAATTATTAGAGACCATAAAAGAAATCATACTGGATAATCAGGAATCTTTTCTGTTTACCGGAAGCCGGAGACATACTGAAATGTTGAATGTCACTGGCAAAGCATCAATATGTGTTGGTGTAAGACGTTGTGGAAAGTCAACATTGCTGAATCAAAAAATTGAAGAGATCAAGTCAGGTTACAACAAAGAGAATGTTTTATGCATCAATTTTTTCGATGACCGGCTGTCTGAATTGCGAAACGGAAATTTACAGTTGATTTTTGATGCTTATTTTGCCCTGTACCCTCAACATAAAGGAAATAAAATTTTTTGCTTTTTCGACGAATTGCAGGAGTGCAATAATTGGGAGCCTTTTGTTGACAGAATTTTAAGAACGGAAAATGCTGACGTTTACATAACAGGTTCTTCTGCAAAGCTGCTTTCGAGAGAAATTGCCACACAAATGCGGGGAAGGTCCATAAGTGTGGAATTGTTTCCATTTTCTTTTGCCGAGTATCTTGATTTTCATTCGATCGATTATATAAAGATGACATCAGAAACCCGGTACAATTTGGAGCATTGGTTTGATAAATACTTTGAAACAGGGGGGTATCCCGAGGTAGTAACTTTGGATAAAAAAACCAGGATAAAAATCCATCAGGAGTATTATAAAACGATATTGCATCGGGATATCATTGAACGATTTGACTCATTACACCCAAAAGCTACCATTCAAATAGCTTATCGGTTAATGGCATCGGTATCATCACTGTATTCCATAAACCGGATTACAGAGTATATGAAATCATTGGGTTACAAGCTAAGCAAGGACTTTGTTTCGGATTGTATTGACTGGATGGAAGATGCTTATTTCCTTTTTTCAGTTAAGAAATTTGATAGGTCGTTATCGAAACAAAACCTGAATGCAAAAAAAATATATTGTATCGACCATTCGCTGGTAAAATCAGTAATCCCCGGAATCGCAGATAACAAAGGTTATTTGCTTGAAAACATGGTGTTTTGCCGGCTCAGGAGATTAACTGAAGATATATTTTATTATAAAACCAAACAGGGGAATGAAGTGGATTTTTATTGGTTGGATGTAAACAATGCCCCAGGCTTGATTCAGGTGTCATGGGATTTATTTGATGAAAACACAAGAAAAAGAGAGATAAGGGCCTTATGTCAGGCAATGGGCGAAACAAAATTAGAATCTGCTACCATTGTCACAAAAAATCAATCGGAAACAGTAAAAGTTGAAAACAAGGAAATAAAGGTCATCCCGGCATGGCGTTTTTTAATTTCTGAATAAGGATTTCGAAATATTTCAAGGGAAAAAGACATGAATCCAAAAGTAAAAAATACCTTTATTCTCATGGATGTGATGGGATTGGACCATTGCCCGGTGGGGATTGAGATATAACCCCTTTTGATAAATGCTTGTTGAAATAGAAGGCCAGATAACTCATTTAATATTTGATCCGTTATTCCAATTTTTACGCCATTATTTGCAATAACATTCCGAATATTACGCCCTCCGCCAAGTTACAGAACCGATACCCGGCTTATTGCCTGGTCAATTGCGACTGGCAATTTTCCTTCCGGAATCAATATCTCTGATATACAAAAGATAATACCCAAGACTAAAAACAGCCAGTGCGCTGGTGACATGCCAGAGGAAATGTGTGCCCTGCGGTAACAGCTCAGGGATGGGATTGGGTGTGGGATAATCCAAACTTCTGAAAACAAGGGCTATCCCAAGAAACACAAAAGTAATGACCAATAGATGCCATTTATAGAATTTTGTCCTTACAAGAAAAATGGCCGAAGGCAGAAGCAGGGATAAACCGATAAATAGATATCCGATATTGGCGGCCATATCCCTGAGCAGGGGAGCAAGGCTAAAGATAGAGAGTATGGCCAGGGCATAAAATCCAAGGACCACCAGAACAGATGCAACTGGCCGGTTCAAAACTCTCTTCCACATGTACCAGGCAAGGATCAGGTTCATGATAAATGCCGGCATCCAATCCAGTAGCAGTGCCAGTTGTGATGCCCGGAAGGCATGATATAGCGTGGAGCCGACCCCATTCATAAACAACAGCGGAAGCAGTAGCGTAATCATGGGGTACGTACGGTACTGACCTTTTAATTTCCATAACCAGAAAATGACAGGTACGAGGAAAAATAGCGAAGAAACGGCGTTCCAGGGTTCTTTAATCCATGATTCGGCATGAAACTCATGGTACAAAGGGCCGGAATCCTGTATCATTGCTCTTGTAGCCATCGCTGCTGAAACAACCATTTCGAAAAAAAATTTCATACCACTCCAATTAAACATGTTGGAAATTGAGTCCACACCGAAAAGTCAGAAAGAAGAGAAATGCCACCAAAACTCTAAAACACAAAAACCCGCGAAAAAACTAAACCAATAATTTTACTTCTAAATTCTTTCGTCCATCAAATAACACAATTCTCAACAAATTGTACCAAACTATTTTATATTTGCAACCAAGAGGTGAAGGAACTGGCAAACATAATAATCTTCTGTCTGATTTCAATAACCATGTCCTATGGGCAGGTTCTTAATGTTACTGATTTATACACAAATAATAAATATTTCTTCCCCGACTTCGAATATCTTGGCGAAGATGCCGGTTTTACCCAACAGCGCATCAACTGCCTGTTGCAGGATTATGAAGGATACGTGTGGATAGGAAGCGTTGAAGGTGGCCTGTTCAGGTATGATGGGTATTCATTTCAGCCTTTTCAACATGACATTGCTGATCCATGGACACTTACTGGAAGCGAAGTATATTTCATCTTTGAGGATTCGCGGAATATGCTGTGGGTGGGCACCGAACTGGCTTTGTGCCTGTATACCCGGCTAAATAATCAATTCATTAAAATTCAAATGCCTGATTTTCATGATCAGCCGATGGTTAAAACTGCATTTACCTGTATGACCGAAGACGATCAGGGAAATTTGTACGCAGGAACGTCAAATGGTTTGATTGTTATCACTGATTCGGTTATTGCGGGCATTTCCAGTTGCCATGAGCCCTTCTTTTATATGAATGCAAATCAAATCAAGGTGGTTAGCCCGGTGGTTGGATCAGGAGGTTTTCCTGAGAGTGAAATGCAAATTAAAGATCTTCAGTTTGATGAATTCAGTAATCTTTGGGCAATTATAAAAAATAAAGTCGGGAAGTTTGATTTAAATAAATCAATCCATCAACACAATACGGATGGCAAAGAAAATATATTTGATGTTGTTTTTGAAACACTGTCTGATGGGAATATGATAAGGAAATTATTTATTGATAAAGAAGGCACCTTATGGATTACCTCCCCGGAGCAATTAATTAAAATTGTTCCTCAAAAAGATACTTGCAACATTGAAACCATTCCGTGCAATTCCAGCATTCAGCATATCGGTGATTTTAATAGCATTAATACCACAAGCGTGAAATACTGGCTGGGTAATATCAGCAATAATTTATTACTATTAGATTCAGACCGGGAGAAATTTTTTCCATTAACCTTCCAATCAGGTAATACTGATAATTTACACAACAGCATGGTGAGCTGTTTTCTGCAGACCCGTTCCGGTGTTATTTTTACAGGGACATCATGGGGCGGTTTATTTAAGTGCGATCCCAATGCAGTTCTTTCATATTTTCATCCCGACCTTCAAAACATCCATCTCCGACAACCAGCCAACCTGCGCTATGCATTAGAGGATTCAAAAGGTTTTATCTGGATGATAGTAAAAGACATCTATCGTTGTGATAAAAATACCGGGAGGATACTGGCTACTTATACTGACAGTTTGTTCGGGCAAATACGGGGTTATAAAAACAAGCTGCTGGAAGACCAACAGGGAAGATTCTGGATCGCCATGGAAGGGCAGGCTTAAATTACTTGGATATATACCGTGATAATGTTGCACGAAATCCCAAGCCTTTTTATCCATTGTCAAAGAAAGTGATTTCTTCCTGTGACATTACAGCACTATATGAAGATAAGAAAGGATTTATTTGGGCGGGGGCTAAGTATCATAGCGCTGAAGAGTTTGCGAACTATGTTGGCTTATATAAATTGAACCATGAAGGTGAAGTCCTAGCAAGGCACGCTATTAAAAAATGGCCGGCCGGGAATCAAAGGTTGATGAACCAGCTTATCAATCAAATTTATATGGCTTCTGCCGGGACGATCTGGCTTGCAACCGGGTTTGGCCTGGTAATGTTTAACGAAGATCAGGAGAAAACAACAATATTTCGATATCCGGGGAATGATACCCTTTCAGTTGAAGGATACCGAATGCTAACCCTCTGCCCTGATCCGAATAATCCTGAAAAATATCTGTGGCTTGGAACGGCCGGAGGAGGCCTGTTATGTTTCGATAAAGACGACAAAACTTTTATACCTGTCAATTTAAATGATGAATTGCCCGGCAGGCATATCGCTTCCATGCTGGCCGATGAGGATGGTCATATATGGATAGCCACAGACAGAGGTATCGTGCGGGCAACTAGTGCTGGAAACGGAGGTGAACTTACGCAGGTAAGCCTGTATGATAGGAGTTGCGGATTGATCACTGATGATTATTCAAATTTTTATGGACATAATGCTGTTAAGACAAAAAATGGAGCATTGATATTCACCGGACCGAAAGGATTTCAGATAATAGATCCCGAAAATATTAGCCTTAATACCTATATTCCCCCTGTTTACATAAGCAATTTAAGCATTAATTATGAAGCCGCCTGGCACGACCAACCGGGATCACCTCTCGATGAACCACTTTCGCTGGCAACAAAGATTCGCTTACCGCATAATAAAAACACTCTCTCATTTGAATTAACAGCGCCCAATTATCAATCAACGGGTCATCTGGAATATGTT
>JABMQA010000335.1 GCA_013203545.1 Bacteroidota bacterium | reverse complement strand
GTTCAGGACAGGGACATGCTATTACGGTGTCGATGCCCTTAAGGGTAAAACTGTTGAGACGGGACGGCAATTGCACAGAATACAGTTGTAACGGCACGCCTGTTGATTGTGTGAAACTGGGAACCCAGATCGTAATGCGCCGTAAGCCGGATTTGCTGGTGTCAGGGGTTAACCACGGTTCCAATGCATCAATCAACGTCGTTTACTCGGGTACCATGGCGGCGGTTTTTGAGGCAGCAATCGATAAAATTCCGGCGATTGGGTTTTCGTTGAATGATTATTCAACCAAAGCAGACTTCAGCCACACCGAAGGATTTATTGAAAAGATCACCAGGGATGCGCTGAAACACGGATTGCCAAAAGGTGTTTGCCTCAACGTGAATATTCCGGCCATTAGCGACGAAAAGATACGGGGGATAAAAGTTTGCCGCCAGGCCATGGGTGCATGGGTAGAGGAATTCGATGAAAGAACTGACCCGCGTGGAAGGGATTATTATTGGATTACCGGTGTATTTACAAATCACGATCACACTGAGGGAACAGATACATGGGCCATGGAGCAAAACTATATTGCGGTTGTTCCCATGAAATTCGACTTTACTGATTACGATGCCATAAAATCGCTCAGTATACTAAATTCAACCGAGGGCAAAACCGTTGAAACAATAAAACAATCCAGCTAAAAATTCAGACATTCTTCTATGGATTTCTTAAAGCGGGCTATTAATAAGGATTCATATGCCTTTGGCACTCTGGCGGGATTAGTTTTACCTGTTCTTTTTCTATTTCTGATCATTTTTTTGATGCGGGTACTGGCCCTATTTTTTCCTGTACCTGTGTATCATTATGAGAAATATTATCTATTGTCACTTTCGGCAAATTTGCTGCTCATGCGGTATTATCTGGTTGGAATTAAATATGTGAAAACGGGTAAGGGCATACTTGCTGTCACATTCGTTCTGATGCTATTAATCTTTGTTTTCGGATAAGAAAAATAAATGAAATACTACATTATTTCCGGCGAGGCATCAGGTGACCTGCATGCATCCAACCTGATGAAGGAATTGAAATCGACCGACCCGAATGCTGACTTCAGGTGCTGGGGTGGTGATTTGATGCAGGCTCAGGGTGGAGATATTGTGAAGCATTATCGCGATCTGGCCTTTATGGGATTTTATGAGGTTTTGGTTAACATCAGGACGATCTTCAGAAACATCCGGTTTTGTAAACGCGATATCCTCGAATACCGGCCTGATGTGGTAATCCTGGTTGATTATCCCGGATTTAACCTGAGAATTGCTGAATTTGCCTCAGGGCATAATTTCAAGGTTTTCTATTACATTTCGCCACAGGTATGGGCATGGAAGAAATCGAGGGTTAAAAAAATTCGCAGGTTTGTTGACCGGATGTTCGTCATTCTCCCTTTCGAAAAAGGGTTTTATAAAAAATATGATGTGGATGTTGATTTTATTGGCCATCCCCTGCTCGACGCCATTGAAAATGAGAAGAAAAACCTATCTGATCATGCTGACTTCAGGTTACGCAACCAGCTTGACCACCGGCCTATCGTTGCATTGTTGCCCGGAAGCAGAAAACAGGAGATATCAAAGATGTTACCTGTTATGATTTCACTTGTCGACTCCTTCCCTGATTATCAGTTTGTGGTAGGTGGCGCACCCTCGCTGCCAAAAGCGTTTTATAATATGTTAATGCTTGAAAATAGCATGTGTGTTTTATTCGATCAAACCCACGAATTGTTACTTAATGCATACGCTGCCCTGGTTACTTCGGGTACCGCTACCTTAGAAACCGCTTTATTAAATGTGCCGCAGGTTGTTTGTTACAGGGGTAGTAATTTTTCATATCAGATCGCAAAGCGGATTGTTGACATTAAATTTATTTCTCTGGTTAACCTGATCATGGACAGGGAAATTGTAACGGAACTGATACAAAAAGACTTTAACAGGGAAACCTTGAAAACCGGGCTGACGCAAATTTTATTACCGGATACCAGGAAACGGATATTTAACGACTATTTGCAGCTAAAGAAAAAACTGGGTGGTTCCGGAGCTTCAAAAGAAGCTGCAGGTTTGATGATAAATTATTTGCAGTAACGCACTATATTCTCCATACTTACCACGAAAGCAGTTATTTATATACCTGCTAATGGATTCCGGTAAAAAAAAACATTTTTCACATGTAAAAATTAATATGTTGTTGTTAAATAATTTTTTTATTTTCGCTCACTTTATTTTAAATTAAATCAATCACTTATGAAAAGAGTAACTCTACTATTGTTAATTACTTGTATGTTTGCTGTATCGGCCTATTCAGGAGGATACCAGGTACGGCTTCAGGGCCATCGCCAAACTGCGATGGGATTGGTTGGCGTTTCACTGTTTGGGGATGCCAGTAATTTATTTTACAATCCTGCAGGATTATCCAAAATGAACACCAAATACAGTTTTGTGATCGGCGGAAGCGGGATTTTCAACAAAACAGCCTTTGCCCTTGAAAATTCAACTTACCAGGCTACCACCGATAACCCGATGGGCACACCGATCTTTGTATATGCTGCAGGGATGGTTACCGAAAAACTGGGAGTTGGAGTTGGTGTTTACACGCCCTTTGGCAGTTCAGCCAAATGGGGTGATGACTGGGCCGGGAAAAACCTGATACAGGATATTTCCATGAAGGTTTTCTTTATTCAGCCTACACTTTCCTATAAGATCAACGATGTTTTCAGCATTGGTGCCGGATTCGTTGTTGCAGCGGGTACTGTTGAGTTGAATAAAGCTGTTACCTATAATAGTGCCACCATAAATGGGCAGGCCAATCTTAAAGGGAGCAAAACAGCCTATGGTTTTAATGTTGGCGTGATGATAACGCCGAACGAGAAATTGAACATTGGTAT